>CALHQV010000233.1 GCA_938038035.1 uncultured Gemella sp.
CGATAGTTTAGTTTTACATGGACATTTTAACCTTATTTTGTCCTTGTTATTTTCTATAATTTTTGTATCTAAACTTATCAAAATATTTTATGTATAATAAAATCATGAAGAGAGGAGCAACTTTGTATGAAGGACAATATTAATTCACATAATACCTCTGATAATTGGCACTCTGTCTATGCTGATATAGCAAACCTTGTCGGAGAAGATAACACTATAAAAATATACAGATACTTTAGAGGAATGAATATAAACTTTCCTATGAAGCTATTTACAAAAACAGGCTTAGAGAATATAATAAAAAACGAGTACAATGGTTCTAATGTAAAAGACCTAGCTAGAAAATATGGCTACTCTATGCGTCATATCAATCGCATTGTAATTGATAATAACCTAAATGAACATAAAGGAGAAATTTAATGACAAATAAAAAATTTTCAATCAGAAAACTTGCTGTCGGTACAGCATCAGTAGCCATTGGCTTTTCTGCTTCTGGAACGATAGATTCTACACTTGCTAACGATTATACAAATAACTATACAGTAACTACAAATCCCTCAAATAATTATATGTATAACTCTAATAATAGAAATCAGCCATTATCACCTGAAGAATATACTCTAAAACAGGCTAAAGAGAAGGCTATTAGAGAAGTATACAATCACAACAGTTTATATAGAGGAGCTGACGATTGGAATACTATTGAAAAAACTGTGTCTCACATTAATAAAAGTCAATCTAAGGAGGAAATATCATCTTTACTACAAGATTTCAAAAATAATAGTGCAAAACTTCTTCAAGATGAAATTTCAAAATTAAAGAATCTTACTTCTAACGATTTATTAGAATTAAATATATCTGCTACAGATGAAATTTCATTATATAAAGCTACTATTCTTAATGAACTATATACATTAAAAGGACTATCTTCAGCTGAATTCAAAAAATATAGATCCGATATAATCAATCCCAAAAATGAAAATGGAGAAAGTATCTCCGACGAAAGGCAACTTTATGGTTATTTTGATGATATACGTTCTCTTATAAATACCAAGAAAACAGTAAGAAATATATTCGATACAGAAAGTATATCTGCGACAACAAGATCAAAAATTATTAATTCATTTTTTAGATTTAATGGAAATCGTTTAAACCCTGTTAAGGAAAACGAATTAGACACACTTTCATACTCTATTAAAATACTTGAAAAACTATCTAAAAATAATCTTGTACCGAATATTAAAAAAGAAAGTTTAGAAGATGAGCTACTTACTTATTTAAAAGAAGGCTTTGATTTTTCAAATTATACTAAAGCTTATCACCTTCTCTCTGTTATCCGTTCATTAAATGAACAATACGAAATTAAAAATAACATTAACAATGAATCTAAACCAGAAGAGAATAAAACAACTCCTGAGTATGAACTTAGTTTATCAAATAAAAAAGTTATAGCTTACGACTTTCTAAAAGGTTTAACTTATCCTAATCTTGAAAAATTAAGAGCCGATATTATAAATGCTACTGAGGAAGATATATATTCACTTTCTCACAAAGCCTCTGCTATTAAACAACTTAACTCAATAAAAACTCTTAATAATAATGACAAAGAGAGATATATAAATGAAATTTTAGAAGCTGATTTGCGATCTGATTTATCTACTATCATAGGTAAAGTACTAGAAATCGATGTAATTGAAACATCAAATTTAAGTGATAAACATAAAAATCGCTTAAAAGAAATACTTAACTCTTTATCTCAAACGAATTATAATACTTTTTCTGATGTTATATCTTCTGCATTAGCCCTAAATGAGAGTAAAGACCTATCAGCAGAAGAAAAAGAAGCATTCTTCGATGAATTCATCAATAAATATACATCAGCGATTAACCAAGATACTCTATCATTAGACTATGAAACTCTATATAAAATGGACGTATCAATATTAATCAATAAACTTTCTTATCTAACAGATGAAGATAAAAAACTATATAAAGAAAAAGTATTTTCACAAAAACCTGGATTCGGAGTTGCTGGAGTAGGAGAATTGGAATATAGGATAGGATTTTTCACTAAAGATAGAATCTTAAAGAATAGTGAGTATACACTTGAATCAATAAAAGAATTTGATGCTTATAAAGAAGCAGTCGCTAAAAACGAAGAACTTCGTAAAAAGAAAGAAAGTGAACCTACATTTGATTCAAAAACTGAAAATGCAGATATTCCTTTCGAAACTATTTATAAAGATGATAACACACTAGATAAAGGTACTGAAGTTACTGAAACTGAAGGTATTAACGGGGTTAAAGAAATCACTACTACTTATACTGTTATAAATGGTATTCGTCAAGATAATCCTAAAGTTGAAGAAAAGGTTACTAAAGAAAAAGTTGATAAAGTTGTTAGACGTGGAACAAAAGTTACTTCTTCTGAAACTGAAAAATCAACTCAAAACATTCCTTTTGAAACTATTTATAAAGATGATAACTCTTTAGATAAAGGTAACGAAGCAGTTGTAACTGAAGGTGTTATCGGTACTAAAGAAATCACTACTACTTACACTATTATAAATGGTATCCGTCAAAATAATCCTAAAGTTGAAGAAAAAATTACTAAAGAAAAAGTTGATAAAGTTGTTAGACGTGGAACGAAAGTTTCAACTACTACAACTCCTGAACTTCCAAATAATACCAATAAACCTATTAGTTCTAGTACTAATAACAGTAAACCTAATATAGTAGCTCCTACTGATAAACCTGCTAATTCTAGTACCAACGATAGTAAACCTAATACAGTAGTTCCTACTGATAAACCTATTAATTCTAGCACTAGTGACAGCAAACCTAATACAGTAATACCTACTGATAAACCTGTTAATTCTAGCACAGATAACAATAAACCTAATATAGTAGCACCTACTGATAAACCTGCTGTCGACAATTCAAAACCTACACTAGCTAATATCACACTAGAAAATATCAATAACGATATTTCTGTTACATTAGCGACAGCAGAAACAGGTGTAAAACTAGTTACAGATGAAATAACTAATCCTACTACATTAAATGAAGTAAAAGAAAAAATTACAAACGAAAATAATTCAATAACATCTACAACAGATATAACTAATCTTAGAGTTGTAGACTTAACACTTGAAAAAGAAGGTAAAAAATATAGCACTAATGCTAATAGAACCGTTCGTATTGCCCTATTAAATAATGAGAAAGGAAATGAAATCCTTGTTTATCATGTTAAAGATAACGGTGAGTTAGAAGAGCTAACAAAAGAGAAAAATAATCTTACTATAACTAATGACAGCGTAGAATTCACTATTAATCATTTTAGTAAATTTGCAATAGCTAGCATTAAGAAAAATATTCCAACTCCTTCAACTAATACAAGTGAGGAACATAATAAAAATAAAGATACTAGAAGAGATTTAACTGATATTAAACCTTCAGAATCTAATCAACATAAAATACTACCTAGAACTGGAGTATCTTCGTCATCTACTGTGCTTTTAGGAGCAACACTACTAAGCTTAGCTCTAATCAGTAGAAAACTAAAAAAGAACTAATTACATAATTCAAAAAAACCTAATTGGCATAAAAGCTAATTAGGTTTTTTTACTTTTTATAAAAAGGAGCATACAAAAACAATGACAAAAATACAAGTTGTACAACTTAAGCAAGAAATATTAAAAGAAATACATATCAATAATAACACCACCTTCTCCTCTCCCGATGTTTCTGGAGAGTTTTTTATTGACTACATTGGTAATTTTGATAGAGAGGTATTTGCAGTTGTTGGTATGAATGTGAAAAATAAACCAACTTACTGTGAAATTTGTCACATAGGAGTATTAGATTACTCACCTGTTCACTTTAGAGAAATATTTAAAGGTGCTATACTCGCTAATTCAAGTTCAATAATCGTTAGTCACAACCATGTATCTGGTAATTTAAAACCCAGTAATGAAGACATTAAGATAACTAAAGCTTTAATAGAAGCTGGAGAATTATTAGGTATTAATGTATTAGATCATATAATTGTAAATGATACAGACTATCTATCACTCAAAAAAGACAATAATAACTGGGGAGGTACATTATGGTAGACAACACTCAAATTTCTCATTTACTACAAGAACAGCTAAATCTAAATATTAGAGAGGACTATTTAACATCTGAAAGCTATCTATTAGGCACAGATGAACTAGATTCAGAGTTATTACCTACTAACTTTTATAATGTAATGACTTCCGCTTCATATCTAATTATCTTTTTCTATTACAATGACATTACTATCTATGTATTTTATAATTCAGACTGCACTAAGCAACTCTTAACTGGAATACTTAAAAATGAAAGGTTGGTGTATTACAAATATGAATAAAAACAATTCAAAAAAGGAAATCGGTATATTAGATTGGCTAAAAGCCATATATGAAATAACCGTAATAATAATTAAACTATACAAAAAAAGAACAGCATAGAGAGGACTATAAAATGACAAAAATACTAACATCAAATATCCAAATCGAAATATTTATGTCGGATGACAAAAAAGAGAGATACATATTAAAAAAGATTTGGGATACAGAGAAACCAATAGCTACTATTATAACTCTATATCCTAGTACTAGTGACCTTATTATAAATGATTCTACAACTACATTTATTACTAATAACGTATTTAAATGTGGTTTTGGTGGATTCTATAGTGTTAACCTATACTCTAAGATTTCAACGGGAAATCGGGAGTTTGGAAAGCAAGATACTAAAGCGAATGATAGCTATATACTAAGATGTGCTAAAATCTCTGATAACATTATAATTGCCTGTGGCTCACTTCCTAAGACAAATAAATTAGTACAAAATAGACTAAACTCAATTATCGAACTACTAACAAAGAATAAACTAAGAAAAAAAATACTCTTTCTTACTGATAGTAATAAACAGGATAATTTCCATCCATTAGCACCTAAAGTACGAGCAAAATGGGAGTTTATGTGATATAATTTGAGTAAATGTATGGAGGAAAATGATGGCTAGTAAAGAAAAAGCATATACTACAGATTGGAAATTTTTTAAAAACTATATTATTTATGTAAACGAAAGAAATACAAAAGTTGAAGAAGATAAGTATAAGAAAAAATGTTATATTGGACTTTTAGATCAATCGCAAAAAAGATTAGACCTATTAAGTAATAGAATTGACAAATCAGTATACACAATATATGTACATAATTCATATTTAGACGTATTAGACTTAGATTTTGTAAAAAAATATGAAGAATCTAATAAATCCATATTAGATTGTGAAGACTTTACACTATATAAAACATCAGAATTTAAAATAGAAGATAAAAGAATATCTTTTCTAGTCTATATTATGTCCTCGTTCTTTCATATAAATAATCTCCATACTAATCTAATCGCTACAGAAGATAACTTTGACTTTGTGAAAAACAAAGACTACAATATACATCAATTATATATCGATGACTTGTTTCTATATATTCTTCTGAAAGCTATACAACTAATAAGAACACCGAGTATTTTAAAGCATAATTTTATAAACAAATTAATCGAAAAATATAATCTTGCCTTAAAATACTACTGCAATAGGCTAGAAAAGCTACATTTAAAAACTACTTCTGAAAATTTTATGAACTTACTTGCCCACAATTCATGTTTATTTTCCTCAATTAGAAATGCCAATAAGTCTATATTTACAAAGAATATTACCCTTGAATATGAAAATAGCATAGATGTAAAAGAATATTATTCTGATTTCACTGATACTGATATTTTATATATGCTAAAAATTGTAGTTAATATCTTCAAAAATGATAACCAAATCGATAATTATAAATCATATACATCTGGAACTTCAAAACAAAATTTCTACTATGCTCACCTTAAGAATAAACTTGATATAAAAGTAGGTAACATAAAAAATACAATTGAAAATATACACTCCCTTCTACAAAAATATACTATTGAATATAATCCAGAAATTGACACAACAGTAATTCTGTTAAATTATTTAGAAATAATTAGCTACTGCATATTTTTACTGAAGGCATTGAGATCAGAATTAAAGCAATTTATTTTTTTAATAGAGTCCAAGGACAAAGACATACTAGATAATATAAATTCATTACTTGAAACTATAAAACATAGTATCTCCTCATTAAATACATCATCTAAAATCCTGAATGTCTTATTACTAACCGAAAACCCAAATTCAAGAGAAAAGCTTATCACTAAATTGGTTTCATCTATAATTGAAGTTTCTTCACATATAGATGATTTATATGTAAAAACAAACCTCCTTTCCGCTAAACCCAAGTCTATAGCTGAAGTTATTAGAATTGCTACTAAAAACAAAAAAGAACCTATGACAACTAAAAATCTTTCTACGCTACAAGAGAAATTAAAAAATAAGTTACAGCAATCACAGAACAAGACTACTACTCTACTATCATTTATCGAACTATTTAATCTAGAGCAATATTCTATTTTCGATTCACTCGTAATCATTAATCCTGAAATTGAGACCATTTATCTAGAATTAATAAACGATATAGATAAGAAATTAATAGAAACTCACCTTGGATCATTTCCATTTATAAAATCAATATTATAAATAAATACAAGTATTATTATTTGATAATACTTGTATTTATTTTTTAACATTTTATTTTCGTACTTAACATTATATATTTTACTACGTATATTTAGTACGTTTACTCCGATGATTTATTCTTATCAATCCCCTATACTATACA
>CALHQV010000234.1 GCA_938038035.1 uncultured Gemella sp.
GTAAATTTTAAGTAGAAAATATATAATGTGGAATTGGAATAATAGTAATTTAAGATAATTATTGTTAATACCGGTATTGAAAAATATTTAAATTAAAAGTCTCAAAGGGAAGGAGAAACGTAAGTGATAGGAAAAAATAATAAGTACTTGAAGGATACGAAAAGTGGAGTAAAAGTAGAAACTTACTCTATTAAAAAATTTAAAGTTGGAGCTGCATCAGTTGTAATTGGAGCTAGTATCTTCTTTGGTGCTGCCGGAGTAGCTAATGCTGCGGAAGTATCAGGGGACAAAGCAGAAAAAAATACAGATGTTGAGAAAGTAAATAGTTCAACTGATGGAAATACAAATGTTCTAAACAATAAAATATCAACAGAAAAAGAAGTTGCAAAACCAGCTAAAAAGGAGGAAGTGTCAGCTGATGCTACCCCAACTGTAAATAACAATGCTAATACCGACAAAAAAGTAGAGAAAAAGGAATTAGATAAAAATACATTAAAAACTAATATTGAAAAAGTAGAAGAACTGCTAGAAAAAATCAATAAAGATAAAGCACCTGCATCTACATTAGCAGCTATTAAAATAGATTTAGAAAATGCTAAAAATATACTTAATAGTACTGATGCTGAGCTAACACAAGCAGAAATTGATGCACTAGTTAAAAAACTTAGTGAGAAAATCTCTGTATTATCTTCAATGCCGAAGGCTAATACTCCTGAAAAAGTAGTAAAAGAAGGAAAAAATACAATCGCTAATTCAGGATCTCGTGATTCACGTAATGGTCAAAGCATGGGTGAAGGTACTCAATTTAGAGCAAATGGTGAAATCAGTTCAGGAGCCTTAGCAAATATTAAATATTTCGTCTCTGTGGATCCTAAAAAAAATGGAGGCCAAAGTACTCGAAACAACGAACCAGAATTAACATTAAATAAAACAGATATCAAAGCCTACTATATGCAAGATAGTCAAGGTAAATGGATTGTTTACGATGTGTTCTTCAATAATGATGGACATAAGATGACAGAAAACACTTATCAACAACACTATTACTTCCAAGCTCCGTTTAACATTATGGACCCATCTAATACAGTAAAAGATTTAACATTTACACGTTATCGTAATACCGGAGGTAGAAGACTTTCAGATGATTTCCAAGGCTTTGAACGATATGGTAATACTGCTACAATCTCAAATCCATGGGCACAACAATATAAAATTTTTAATAATGATGGATATTCGTTTTATGATCCGAATTCAGGGGTAACTCGTGATAATCAAAGATGGGATGTGTTCAAAAATAACCGATATGATTCGACATTAAATCAGTTACCTAAAGATAAAAATGGAAATTATCCAAAGGCGTCATATTATCTAGGTATAGATGTTGGAAGAGAAAGTACTGATTATGCGGTGCACATGCATGCGAAGATTAAGTTGAAAAATGATGTTACTGAAGCAGAGGCGAATGCTTATGGTCGTGCATATGCTGCATCAGTAACAAAAGCTCTAAATACTAGTTACTCATATATTATGGGGACATTAGGGACGAGTTTAACTCCAAGAGATACAACACCGCCAACTATTACTGCAAACGGAGCAACAGTTACAAAAAATGAAAAAATTGTAGATATTCCAGTAACAGCTGAAGACAATAAAGGCGGAGTTGGAATGCGTCCAAACAATCCAATTGAAGTAACTGGATTACCACAAGGACTAACATTTACGAATGGTAAAATTACTGGAACACCAACAGGACCTGTAGGTAATAGTACAGTAACCATTAAAGCCTATGATAAAAATGGAAACAAGGCTGAAAAAACAATTACGATTACAGTAAAAGCAGCAGATACACAACCACCTACATTGACTGTTACACCAGCAGAACAAACTGTAAAAGTTGGTGAGAAAATCTTATTTAATGTAAATGGACAAGATGATACTAAGGTGAATTTAGACTTTACAGATATAGCTACAAAATATGCTAATCATCTATTTACGCAACAAACGAACTATTCAGTAAAGACTGACAAACAAAAGACACTATCTATTGACCTTGGAGCGGCAAAGGAATCTGATATTGGAGAAAAAACAGTTACCTTTAAGGCGACTGATGACGCTGGTCACGAAACTGTTAAGACTGTAAAAGTAAAAGTTGTACCAGCCACTAAAGAAAATGAAAAACACAATCCAACAGCAGAAACTCTTGTAGTTGGAATCAAACAACAATTAACAGATGAAGCAATTAAAGCAAAAGTTAAAAATTATCCAAGTAATGCGACGTTAAGTGTTAAACAAAAACCTGATACAGATACAACAGGTAACAAAACAGCTACAGTTATTGTGACTTACTCTGATAAATCAACAGATGAAGTAACAGTTCCAGTAGTGGTTCGTGATACAACCCCACCAAAAATCTACTGGGTTAAAGACGATGGTAGCAAAGTGGAGTTAGGAAAAACTCATGAAGAAGGACAAAATATAGTTATTCCACTATACCGTGGTGATGAAGTGAATACACGTCTCATCACAACAGATGATAGTGGAAAAGTGACGAACTTCAAAATGGAAAACCTACAAAGTGGCTTTAACTTTACCCCTGTCAGTGGTACGGCAACAGAAGGTTCTCCATTAGGACAAAGTGTAACAGGAACTGTTGGTTTAGGAGTTGGGAAAGGTAAGTATACTGCCCGTGCAATTTCAACTGATGGCACGAATTCAACAACAGGGCATTTTGTATTTGAAGTACATGAACAGGCAGAAAAGTATACTCCAGCAGCAAATACGCTGACTGTGCCATTTAATCATATTATCACAGATGATGAGGTTAAAGGAAAAGTCATTGCTAAACCTGGTACGCCAGCCTTCCCAGATGGAACAATCTTTGAAGTAGTTTCAAAACCCGAAACGAATACTACAGGAACAGATAAAAAAGCAGTCGTTAAAATCACATATCCAGATAAGTCAAGTGAGAATATTGATGTCCCTGTTCATGTAGGAAATGACTTAGCTAGTCAGCATCCACTGGAAGGGAAGACAGTAACTGTTACAGTTGGAGATTCACTAAGAACATGGAAGGGACGTGTAGATTCTAACCAATACACAGATGCACCAAAAGGACGTGGAAATGGGGTAGAATGGGGTTGGAAAGGGACAACGCCGAAAGTTGTTCAAGATACAGCAGGTGTCTTTAAGTACACAGCAACAGCAACTCATACAGATAAATCAGTAGCAGAATCTGATCCACAAGTAACCATTATTGTTAAACCAAAAGCTCCAACAATTGAAACGGATTTAACTGGTAAGGCAGAATTACCTAACACAGCAGTTGTTGTAAATGTTCATAACGGGGTAAAAGATGGCTCTATTGTAACACTTTATTCTCAGGATGGACGTGCAATTGGTACAGGTACTGTGGCTAATGGAAAAGCAACAGTTGTAGGAACAATTCCAGTAGGAAATATCACAGCTAAAACAACTGTTCAAACATCTGGTGAACAAGATGTTACATCTAATCCTAGTCCAGAGAAAGTAGCGACAACTAATAAAGCAGCTCTTTATCCTATCAAAGGTAAAACAGCAACTGTTACAGTTGGAGATTCGTTAAGAACATGGAAGGGGCGTGTGGACGCTAACCAATATACAGAAGCAGGACCTAATGGTAAAGGAATTGGAGTTGAGTGGGGCTGGGAAGGAACAGCACCAAAGGTACTTCAAGATACAGCAGGTGTCTTTAAGTACACAGCAACAGCAACTCATACAGATAAAACAGTGGCCAAATCTGATCCGCAAGTAACCATCATTGTTATGCCAAAACAACCGACGATTGAAACAGATCTAACAGGTAAGTCTAATCAAGAAAATGTGCCAGTAACTGTTTCTGTTGGAGAGGGAGTTAAAGATGGTTCAATCGTGACTCTTTATGGTCCAGATGGAACAACTGTTATTGGTACAGGAACTGTAACAAATGGGAAAGCAACTGCAATTATCACAGGTAAGGTTCCAGTAGGAAATATTACAGCTAAAACAACTGTTCAAACACCAGGAGAAGATAATGTTGTGTCAGAACCAAGCCCAATTAAGGAAGCAACAAATATTGTTCCAACAGCTAAAACTCAAACAGTTGGGCTTAAGGTGCAACCGAATGCTAAGAACAGTATTGGTAATAATAGTGACCTTCCAAATGGTACAAATTACACATGGAAAACGACACCAGACACTTCTACATCAGGAGACAAGCCAGGTGTTGTAACTGTTACCTATCCAGATGGTTCTACTATCGATGTTCCAGTAACCGTTAAGGTGACTCAAGTATCTGATGATTACACACCGAAATACAACGATGGTCATGGAAAACCAGGAACTGAGGTAGAAATACCATTAAAAGAAGAGAACGGTAAGAAAATTCCAGGAGGAACAACATTTGAAAGTGATCAACCAGGAGTCATCTCAGTAGATAAAGATGGAAAAGTAACAGTAACAATCCCAGAAGGAGCAAAACCAGGAGATAAAGTTACAGGAAAAGTAACAGTGACATATCCAGATGGATCTAAAGAAGATGTTCCAGTAAATGTAACAGTAACAACGCCAGCGAAACTTATACC
>CALHQV010000235.1 GCA_938038035.1 uncultured Gemella sp.
GCTTTTTAGATATCTAATAAACTGTGCGGGGGTGACTCGACAAAATCGATTTCTCTGAAATCACGATTTTTGAGTCACTCCCGGATTATTTATTATTTAAGTTTTTCTATTTCTTTAGTTAGTGATTCTTCTGTTACAGCACCAGCAATTCTATTTCCGATTGTACCATCGCTGTTGATGAAAATGTGTGTCGGAAATGAACGAATTGCGTAGTTTATGATGAAGCGGTCGTTAACATCGAAAAGAACAGGATAAGTAACTCCAAGTTCTTTTGCTTTATTAAGGATTACGTCTTTACCTTTGTCTTGAGGACTTTGGTTTTTGAACTCTTTATCATTAGGAGAAGTCATTGATAGAAAGACGATATCTTTATTATCTTTTAATTTTTGATATGTTTTTTCTAATTCTGGAATTTCTCTCATACATGGTCCGCACCAGCTAGCCCACATATTGATGTAAACTTTTTTCCCTTTAAAGTCACTTAGTTTTACTGTTTTTCCATCTTTATCCATAGCTGTAAAGTCAAAAGCTTGGATAGCTTTGTTCTCGCTAGTTGAAGATGTTGTAGTTTGTTTATTTGTTTCTTCTTTTTTTTCAGAAGCACTAGAGCATGCACTTAAAATTAGAGCACTACTAAGAAGTGTTGCGCTAAGTATTGTTAGTTTTTTCATATTGTTTTCCTCCAAGTCAGATCACAAGTTTAAGAAAAATACCTAGTTAATAAGATAAATGATCCACTCAGAATTAGTATACCGATTAAGATAAGGATAATACCTGAGATAACTTGTGTGTATTTTAAAATGTTTGTATGTTTTTTGAATAGTTCTAATAATTTAGAAGCAAAGAATGCAACAAGGATAAACGGTAAGATAAATCCTAAGCAGTATGCAAGAATTAAAAGAACGCTCATTATTCCAGTATGACTAGATGCATACAGGAAAACACTAGCTAAGATTGGTCCGATACATGGTGTCCAAGAAAAGCTAAAAGTGAATCCCATTAAAAAAGCAAGAATCGGAGTAGTTTTATTTCCTTTTCTCTTAACTTTGTTTTTTATTGAAAATTCCTGTTTTAAAAATCCTATCTTAAATACTCCTAGTTGTAGTAATCCCATAAAGATGATTAAAACACCGCTGACGATTTGCAATGTTTTAATGTTTTCATTTAAGAAAATACTGATGAAACTTGTTGCAAAAGCTAGGATAAAAAATGTTGAACAAATACCTAATACGAATGATAGTGTATTTGTAATAGTATTATGTTTATTGAAGACTAGTTCTCCGTGTTCATTCATTTCTTTTTTTCCTGCAAGAATACCGATATAGATAGGTAATATAGGTATTACGCAAGGAGAAAGGAATGATAGAAGACCTTCTAAGAAGACAAGAATCATCTTTAAGGCAGAGCTAGCTGTATTAAAATCTGTCATAAAACCCCCTTGAAAATAAAATTTAAAATTACAGGTTTACTATATAACAAAAACGCTTAAAATGCAATTTAATTGCTTATAGAACGGTGTTAATGTTACGAATCTTGCGTAATGTAACAGAGAGTTATCGTTATTATTACAAAATTGTTACAAACCTTGAAAAAGGCTTCACAAGAACATATAATGGTAGTATGTCAAGATTATATAACGAAGTTCAACAGAAGTTGAATGAGGTTGATGACATTTATAGTTTAGAAAAAATAGTTTATAGAAATTAAAAATATAGAAAATAAAACAGTATTTATTATAGATAAATGAGTCACTTGACTCAAACCTAATTTTAAGGAGATTGAATAGATGACTAAATTACAAAAATTAGTAGCCGCAACGGCAATCGTATCAACAGTAGGAGTAGGATTAGCGCAAATCGCAGACGCTGATACATATACAGTAAAGAAAGGTGATACTCTTTGGGATATCGCAATCAACAACGGAACAACTGTTGACCAACTTATGCAAGATAACAACTTAACAAGTTCATTAATCTTCCCTGGAGATAAATTAACTTATAACACAACAGTAGCTCAAGTAGCTCAAGCTAAAGAACAAGGATACTACACAGTAGTATTAGGAGATACTTTAGGAAAAATTGCTAACAGATTCGGTGTTACAGTAGACGAACTTGTTAAACTAAACAAGCTTTCAGATCCTAACTTAATCTACGTTGGGACAGTATTAAAAGTTGATGGAAATGCGGCAAAAACTGCAGAAGTAACAGTTCCAAAAGCAACAGTAGTGGAAAACACTCCAGAAAAAACTGTAGCTAAGGTTGACCCTGTTCAAACAGTTGCACCAAAAACAGCTGCAACAGTAGCTCCAGCAGTTACACCAGCGGCTCCAGCTGCAACTCCAGCGAAAGCTGAAACAAAAGCTGTAGAAACTAAAAAAGAAGAAGCACCAAAAGCTGAAGTTAAGAAAGAAGCTCCAGTAGCTACACCAGCTGTAGCTAAGGCTGCAGAAAAACCAGCTGCAACTCCAGCAGTTGCAACAGCAGCACCAACAGTAACAGCTAAAACTCAAGCTCCAGCAGCTGCAGCAACAACTCAAGCAGCATTTTCAAATAAAGGAGCTGCAATCTACCAAGCTGCATTAGCTCAATTAGGAACTTTCCAAGATTGTACAATGTTAGTAACAAACGCGCTTAAAGCAGTTGGAATCAACTTCCACGACTGGCCAGCAGGATACATGAGCTTAGGAACAGTAGTTCCAGCATCTCAAGCTCAACCTGGAGACTTAGTTTACTATGCAAACGGTGGAATGGGAGCGGCTCACATTGGAGTTTACGCAGGTAATGGACAAGCTATCCACGGTGGATGGAATGGAAACCAAACTGTAATTAACACTGCAAACTTAGGTAGTGGACCAGTTTACATCCGTGTTAAATAATTAAAGAATAAATAAGAGTAAGAAGCGATTGGAATATCCAGTCGCTTCTTTTTTTATGTTGTTTATTAACTTCGATGTTGGAAGATATCTATACTACGATATTAATACTTATTCTCTAAAAGATCCCCATGTACTTGTTCTCTCACTTCCGTTATGTGTTCCAGTAGCGACGTAATGACGCTCACCAGAGTATGAGATATAACTAATCCAGACGAAACCTTCTTTAATTACATAGCTATCATAGTAGATGTGCTCTCCTTTGTAGTAAGTGTTGGTAACTTTTCCGAGTTTGCTTGGTTTATTTCTAACATTTATAGAAGGAACTTCCACGGTGAAATGACCAGTTTCAGGAATTCTAGTCCATTCTTCAGTTGAATCGTAGCTAGGTCTGATAAATCCGGCTAGGTAAGTATCATCACGACTCATAATACGTGCTATACCACCACGTTCAGGTGTACCATCAACATTTTGTTCTACAGAGGTGATAGTTCCTTCATTTACCTCAATCACTATACCTATATGACCGAATTTGTCCCAATCGCCCCAATGCCAAATAGCTATGTCTCCTGGAGCTATTTCAGTATCCCCTTTGAAATAACGTCTCCAACCTGGAGGAATTGGGTTAGTTAGGTAATCGATGGCATTACCATAAATTTGGAAGTTGGCGAAATTTTTCACATAAGCCATAGTTAGATCCACACATTGTGCTCCGTACATTCCATCCATATCAATCCATTTATAAACATTATCCTTTGCCCAGTTAACCATTGTTTGTTGACTCGTCATAATATTTACTCCCTTATATTAAACTATTCCTTGATATTAATATTTAACTTTGTTTCTATAATACGTGTAAGTTCGTTTAAACTTTTACCTATACTTTGTAGAGTGTTGTCCAGTTTAAGGAGAAAAAAAACCGCTACAAAAATAGGGAAACCTACAGTATTGATAAAATTTAGTATGTCCATAAAAAAAGGTGCGGATTGAACCGCACCTCCCTCCCTTCTATTATTGAAGTTCGCTTACTTCACGAGTAGTGTAAGTAGCTTTTTTGAATCCTGTAAGAGTGTGTTTATCGTTGTTAAGTACTTTTGTATCAACAATTTTTTTCGCAACAGCTTCTACAGTAGCCTTACTTAAATCATCTTTTGGAAATGATAAAGTGATGTGATAAGTTTTTTTATTATCAGTTGTAAAGTAAATGTTTAATTTTTTTTCCATAATTATATTCCCTCCTAAAATTATAGTGATTCTTTTGTGCTTGTGACAATATCTTCAATATTTTTAGCGATAAGTTTTTTTAACTCTTCGCCAACTTCTTTTAAAGCAGTATCTTCAGCAGTAGGAGCAACTTCGAAGTTATAACTTTTAACTACTCGTTTTTCTCCCTTAGGTTCGTTATAGTTTAGATGCAATACTTTTTTTAAAATTTTCATAATAAAAATCTCCCTTGTTTTATATTTATATTTTGTCTTAGGCCTCTGACACTAAACATATCGAAGTGCATAGGTGATATTTCTCAACTAAAAAAATAGATTATAGTGGGTTTATTTAAGTTAAATTTTATTTTTATAAATTA
>CALHQV010000236.1 GCA_938038035.1 uncultured Gemella sp.
CTATGAGGTAAATTAATATTAAATATAAATAAAAAAATACCTTAAAAAGCTATACTACTTTGCCAAAATATATTATAATATATAGTATGTAAGAATATATAAAAGAGAGGTAAAGATATGTACGCTATAGAAATGCTAAACATAACTAAAAAGTTTGGCGACTTCTACGCAAATAAAGATATCACTATTCAAGTAAAGAACAATGAAATTCATGCCTTACTTGGTGAAAATGGTGCTGGAAAATCTACGTTGATGTCGGTTCTTTTTGGTATGTACCATCAAGAAGCCGGTGTTATTAAGTTGAATGGTACGGAAGTTGATATTAAAGATCCTAAGCATGCTAATAAACTAGGGATTGGTATGGTACACCAACACTTTAAACTTATTAAAAACTTCACTGTTGCTGAAAATATTATTTTAGGTATGGAAGAAGTAAAAGGTGGGAAAATTGATTTAGATAGCGCAGCTGAAAAGATTACAGAACTATCTAAAAAATATGGTTTAGAAGTTGATCCTAGAGCATTAGTTGGGGATATTAGTGTAGGGATGCAACAAAGGGTAGAAATCCTTAAAATGTTATATAGAGATGCAAACATCTTAATTTTTGACGAACCTACTGCAGTTTTAACTCCTGCTGAAATTAAAGAATTCTTAGCTATTCTTAAAAATCTTCAAGCAGAAGGAAAAACTATTTTATTAATTACTCACAAACTTAACGAAATTATGGCTGTTGCAAATCGTTGTAGTATTATTCGTCGTGGTGAGTACTTTGGAACTGTTGAAATAGCAGAAACTACAAAAGAAAAATTAGCTAGTCTTATGATTGGTAAAGACTTAGAAATTATTAAATATGAGCGTTCAAGAGATGGTAAGAAAAATATTCTTGAAGTTTCAGGGGTGTATGCAGATACTGCTGAGAAAAAAGATATTCTTCATGACTTTAACTTAAATGTTCGTGAACGTGAAATTCTAGGTATCGCAGGGGTTGATGGAAATGGTCAACAACAATTTGTAGAAGTACTAAATGCTTTACTTAAAGAAACAAAAGGGAAAATTATTTTCGACGGAAAAGAAATTAATTCTTTATCTACTGCAAAACGTAAAGAGCTTGGACTTGAGATTATTGCAGAAGATAGACACAAAGATGGTCTTGTACTAGACTTCAGTGTTGAAGAAAACTCTGTTTTAGAAAACTATTACACAGAAAAATTCTCTAACCGTGGATTCTTGAAGAAAAATATTATCTCAAAATTCGCGAAAGAAATTTGTGAAAAATATGATGTTCGTAAAGCTGGAGATGAGAAAATTTCTGCACGTAGTATGAGTGGTGGTAACCAACAAAAACTTATTATCGGACGTGCTTTAGAATTACATCCGAAACTATTAGTAACAACACAACCTACTCGTGGACTTGATGTTGGGGCTATTAATGGTATTCACAAAATGTTAATCGACTACCGTGATAAAGGTAATGGAGTTCTATTAATTTCATTTGACTTAGATGAGATCTTAAC
Organism: uncultured Gemella sp.; assembly: GCA_938038035.1. Taxonomy (GTDB): domain Bacteria; phylum Bacillota; class Bacilli; order Staphylococcales; family Gemellaceae; genus Gemella. The sequence goes on from CALHQV010000236.1 coordinate 1,515, forward strand.
ATTATCTGATAGAATTGCAGTTATTCACAATGGTAACATTATTGATATCGTGGATAACGATGAAAATGTAACAAAAGAACAACTTGGTCTGCTTATGGCAGGGGTTAAGAAGTAGAGAGGAGAACGTATGTTAAAAAAAGTTTTAACTAATGCGGTGCTACCGATATTAGCTTCATTTATTATTGGGGCGATTCTTATTTCAGCGATAGGGGCAGCACCAGGAGATGTGTTTGGAGTAGTTGGAGATATTTTCTCAGACTCAAACAGTATAGCTGAAATTTTTGTATCAACAATTCCACTAATTTGTACTGGATTATCTGTTGCGTTTGCGTTTAGAACAGGTTTATTCAACATCGGTGCAGAAGGTCAATTTATTATGGGTGGTCTTTTTGCTGGACTTGTTGCGATTAAAATGGAAGGTATGAACTTCTATTTAGTATTAATTACTAGTATTTTAGTTGGTATTATAGTAGGTGGCCTTTGGGCAGCTATTGCAGGTTATTTAAAAGCTAGATTCAATATCAGTGAAGTAGTTGTAACAATCATGTTAAACTACACAGCTTTATACTTCGTACAATTTGCCGTACCTAAATATATTAAAGGAACTAATGATATTATTTCTAAACCAATCGTTTCAGCAGATGGAACTGGGTATTTACAAAATAGTTTAGTTGAGGGTATTTTCAACAACTATCGTTTAGGAACAGATTTATTTTTAGCTATCTTTAGTGTTATTATTTTCTATATTGTTATGGAAAAAACAGTATTTGGATATGAATTACGTTCTGTAGGTTTCAACCCGAATGCATCAAAATTCGTAGGTATGAAAGTTAACAGAAACACTGTGTTATCTATGGCTATTTCAGGAGCTTTCGCTGGTCTAGGTGGTGCTCTTTACAACATGGGGCCTGTAGGACAAGTAGTTGCAGGTTCAACATTCCAAGGATTTGGATACATGGGAATCGCGGTTGCTTTAATCGGTGCTAATACTGCTTTAGGATCACTATTAGGAGCTCTATTATTCGGATTCCTAGGAGTATTAACTCCACAATTATCATTCATTGGTATTCCAAAAGATATCGCGAATATCTTAATCGGATTAATCGTATTATTCGTTGCAGCTAAAGCTATCTTTGATAACAAGTTGCTTGATAAATTATTTAGTAGTAAGAAACAGAAAGGAGATAAATAGATGGATACAGTATTATCACTATTAGACTCAATGTTACAATATACTGCGCCAATTCTTATAGCTGCCATCGGTGGTTTCTATTCAGAAAAAAGTGGGGTTGTTAACATTGCCCTTGACGGTTTCGTAATTTTTGGATCATTTGTTGCATCACTGTTAGCATTATCAGTATTCGATGGATCTCCAACATTATTCCAGTTAGTAATTTGTTTAGTTGTTGCCACTCTTGCTGGTGGTTTAATGTCATTAATCCACGCATACATCAGTATTAACTTAAAAGCTGACCAAGTTATCTCAGGTACGGCGATTAACTTAATTACACCAGCTATAGCATTATTCTTAGTTAACCACTTCAATGGTACATATGAATTATTATTAGCAAGTGGTTTCCCAAGATATACAGTATTTGGTAAATTTACTATTTATCCAACAGTATTTATAGCTGTAATCTTAGTAATTGTAACATACTATGTAATTTACAAACGTCCATTCGGATTACGTTTACGTTCTGTAGGGGAAAATCCACAGGCGAGTGATTCACTTGGATTAAACGTATTTAAATATCGTTACATTGGGGTGTTTATCTCAGGATGTTTAGCAGGATTAGCTGGAGCTATTATTGCAACTACATTCTCTCAAGGATTCAACGCAGCAATCACAGTATACGGATTCGGATACTTAGCATTAGCAGCATTAATCTTTGGTAAATATAACCCAATTACAATTACACTAGCTTCGTTATTCTTCGGAGGAACTAAAGTATTCGCTGAGAAAGTTTCTATCTTAGCACCAGACCTACCAATTCCGGTATCATTCTGGAACATGTTCCCATTCGTAGCTACAATAATTGCACTTATCGTATTTTCTAAGAAAACTGCTACTCCAGAAGCACTTGGTATTCCATACGATAAAGGTTTAAGATAATAAATATAGTAGTCTTTGAAATCTATAAGTTTCAAGGACTACTTTTTTAATTTTGTATAAAAAGACCTCAACCAAAAATTTGATTGAGGTGATTTGAATTATTTGGCTTTGATTCTAGCCATTTCTTCTCCATAAATTGGTAGATTTTTTTCGTTGAAGAAACCGCTACTAGCTCCAGCACCAATATAAATATTAGAACCAAGTTTAGTCCATTCTTTAATATTATCAGCCTTGCTTGATAGTCCGTTAGGGAATACATGGACGGTTTGTCCACCTCCACCAAACATAGGATTATCTCCTGCACGACTGAAAGCATAAGTTATTGCAGGTTGAGAAGGTGTTCCAAGATCTTTAGTGTCTACAGTTTTACTAATCGACCATTTTCCAGACCATTTTTCTGGAACATCTACAA
>CALHQV010000237.1 GCA_938038035.1 uncultured Gemella sp.
TTTTCGACGTTGAATCATCTTTTAATCCTTGTCTAGATAATAATTGTTTAATATTCTCATTTCTTCTTTTTTCAGTTTTTGCAGTTTCTAAATATGCACCATTTATTAAATTTAAAGTTGTATTATTTTTATCTTCAATATATTTTGATATTTCATCATAATAATTTAATTTATCAGAAAAACTTGCTCTTAAAGCTTTTACTTTTTGTCCATCTTTCATATAAATTGTAACATTATCACCTTCATCATTTATAATTTCAGATATTTGTAGTCTTACATCTTCTTTTAATTTATTTAAGTTCTTATATACTTCATCTAGTTTACTTCTATCGTCTTTGAAATTTTCTAAAATCGGTAAATTATAATTATTTCTTACTTTTCCTGAATATGGTTTACCATTTTCCATAATTATCTCTAAACTACCGTCTTCTTTTTTATTTTGTGCGATAAAACTGTATTCCTCTACTTTTACCTTGATTGTTGATGGTAATTTCGATTGTACTGTTACGGATTTAAATATTTCGAATCTCGATTGTATATTATTACGAATTTCATCATCTTTTATAGACCAAGTTCTTAGATTATTATTAATATTTCCTGCTTCTAGTATTTCTTCTTTAGTTATTTGATTATTACCTTCCACTTCAATTGTTTTCAGTTTCAAATAATTACTAAATAGTAGTGAAAATACTGATATAACAATTAAAAATAAAGTTACTATGAATATTAATTCTCTTCTTTTTTTTCTTTTAATCTTTTCTAATGAGCTTCTTCTTTTCTCATTATTCATTTTTGCTAGTAACCTTTTATTCTTTTTGTTCATCACTCTTAATCCTCTTGGCTAATCTTTTCAAACGTAGCTATAAATTCATCTCCACGATCTTCAAAACATTTATATTGATCCCATGATGCACATGCTGGTGATAATAGAACTATATCATCTTCTACAGCAAGTTTGTTGGCTAAGATTGTAGCATCATCAACCTTCGTCGCTTTATGACAATCTACTCCATTAGTAGTTGCTAAGTCAAATAGTATTTCTTTACTTTCTCCAACAACAACCATTGCTTTAATTCTAGGGAAGAATGGTACTAATTCCTTAAAATCAATTCCTCTATCTTTCCCTCCACAAACTAATATTATATTTTTCTCAAATCCAGAAAGTGCTGTAGTTGTAGCTACTGGATTTGTAGCTTTAGAATCATTATAGAATTTCACTCCATTATGCTCTCCAACATATTGCAATCTATGTTTTACTCCACTAAAACTATACAATACTTCACGAATTGTTTCAATGGATGCACCTTTTATGTATGATATTAATGCTGCATTTATTGCATTTTCTACATTATGCATACCTGGAAGAGACATTTTTGTTATATCAAATAGTTCTACGTCCTTATACACTACTATATTATTTCTTACAAATACATCCGCTTCAGAATTTTCTTTTGTATCATAAAGAATTACTTGTGAATTTATTTTACTCAATTCATATTTTTCTAATTCTTTAATATTTAAAACTAGAATATCATCTTGGGTTTGATTTTTATAGATATTTCTCTTAGCATTCCTATAGTTTTCTACGCTACCATGATAATCTAAATGACCAACGCCTAAGTTTGTAATCGCCGCTACCGATGGTTTGAAATACTTAGTTCCTTGTAATTGGAATGATGATACTTCAGTAATAATTAAAGAATTAGGATGATTATATGCTACTTCAATAGAAGGATACCCTATATTTCCTGCTAAAAAGACATCTTTATTAGCTGCTTTTAATATATCAAACGTCATTTGTGTAGTTGTAGTTTTTCCATTAGTACCAGTAATTGCTACCATGTCAATATTAAACAATGTGTTAGCTAATTCTATCTCAGTTATAATATCAATATTTTTTTCTATTGCTCTTTGTAAAAATTCAATTTCATATTTTATTCCTGGATTTTTAACTATTAAGTCTATAGTATCTAAAAGTTCTAACGGATGACCACCATCAACTATTTTTACGCCTAAGTTTTTTAATTCAATAGCTTTTTCATCAGTACTTAGATCATCAAATGCATTTAGGATTACATCATAGCCTAATTTATTTAAGATTTTTGCAGTTGAGTAACCACTTCTAGCAAATCCTAATACTAATATTTTTTTATCTTCTAAATTTATCATTTTATACTACCCCTACGAAATAACCTATAGCTGAAGATATAACAGCTATAACAACAAAAATGTATACTGTTTTCACTTCACCATAACCTGATAATTCAAAATGGTGATGTAATGGTGACATTTTAAAAATTCTTTTACCAGTTTTCTTGAAGTACGCTACTTGAATAATTACTGATAGTGTTTCTAATATATATACTAAACCAATAAATAAAAATGCTACTTCTTTATGCAAGATTACTGAAATTGCCGCTAAGATTCCACCTAAAGCTAATGATCCAGTATCCCCCATAAATATTTTTGCTGGATTTCTATTAAATAATAAGAATCCTATAAGTGCTCCTACTATTGTTAAACAAAATACTAATACAGGGAAGTTATTTTCTTTATATGCTAATAAAGCAAATGTACTAATTGTAATAATTGTTACGCTAGTAGCTAATCCATCTAATCCATCTGTTAAATTTACTGCATTAGAAAAACCAGTTTGCCAAAATACTAAGAAAATTATATAGAAATATGAAATATTTAAATTATAATCAAATACTGGAATATGTACATAATTAACATCTTTGTAGATGAAAGTTACTAATATATAAAATATTACAGAGAATAGAATTTGTAGCATTAGTTTTTTTCTTGGTGCCAATCCATCATTTTTCTTTTTAACTACGATTAACATATCATCTATATATCCTATTATTGAAAAAGAAATAGTTGTATAAATGAACAGTACGTAGTATTTTATATTTGAACTATCTAAGAACATTGCCACTATAAGTGAAATAACTATCGCAATTATAAAAGAAATACCTCCCATAGTAGGTGTTCCTTTTTTATGCATATGACTTTGTGGCCCTTCTTCTCTGATTGCTTGGCCAAACTTTAGTACATGTAAATATTTTATTAATCTAGGTAGCATTAGTACTGTCAGAAAATATGCTACCAGTAATAACGATATAGCAAATACTGTATCTGAATTACTCATTTCGTTCTCCTAACTAAATTTTATTTTTATCTTTTCCCCTTTTTTCACAAATCTTTGTGCTGGAACAGATTGTTGTTTAGCAAATCCATTCCCTTCGGTTTCAATATCTAATCCAGATAATTTAGCGTAGTTAAGTACGTCTACTTTTGACCATCCTGTAAAGTTAGGTGTAATAATATTTTCATCAGAGACTAATAAGAATACTCTCTCTCCTTGTTTTATTACATTCCCTGCTGAAGGATATTGGCCAATCACATTAGTTCCACTTCCAATTGTTATTATATTTTTAGTTTTTTGTTGTAAATTAACAATTGTAGTTTCAACATTCTCACCTACAAGATTATCCATTTGATAACTTTGAATTGTGTTGTTATCATTTGATTTCTTAACATTTAAATAGTTAAGAGTATTTTCCATTATTGGTTTAAATATTTCAGAGGCAGCATTAGCACTACTTGCTCCTAATTCTTTCGAAGGTAATTTCATACCAACATATAGAATAACTTGTGGATCTTCACTAGGTGCATATCCTATAAATGAGTGCAGTACTTTATATGGACTATTATAGTATGTACCTGTTTTCGGATCTACAACCTGTCCTGTTCCTGTTTTTCCTGACGTACTATAGTTGTCTACAGCATATCTTTTACCACCTTGTGCCCAAGTTCCGTTTACAACTCCATATAATTCTTCTTTCATTATATCTGCCGTATGTTTAGAAATAGGAGTTCCTACTACCGTTCTTTGCCCAATATTGACATCTTTATCAATTGTTTTGTCATGAATTCTTTGTAAAAAGTATGGTGCTAACATCTGTCCATCATTTAAAATTGCTGTTTCTGCTTGAACCATTTGCATCGCAGTTACTGTACTACCTTGACCAAATACTGTTGTTGAAACTGAAACTTTATTATTAAATACTAAATCACCAGTTGCTTCATTACCATATAATGAATTTGTACTTTTTCCAAATCCGAAGTTTTCTAAGCCTGTTTTTAATTTTTCAGTTCCCAATTCATTTAATAATGTTAACATTAAAGTATTTGAAGATTGTTGGAAACCATGACGTTGAGTAATTGTTCCCCAACCAATCTTATTCCAGTCAAAAATTGTAGCGTCTTCCACTCGATATGAACCAGATCTAAAGTAACTATCTGGTTTATATATATTATTTTCTACCATTATTGACATTGTAAATGTTTTTAATGTCGAACCTGGTTCATACGCTGAGTTATAGAAAATATTTGACCATGCACTTGCCAGATTTTCTTGAGTATTCGGATTAAATGCAGGTGTTTGTCCCAATCCTAATATCTCACCAGTTTTAGGACTAACAGCTATTGCAAATGCACTTTCTGGTTCATATTTATCATGAATATCTTTCAGTGTATTATCTATAAAACCTTGAATATTCTTATCAATTGTTAAATATATATCTGCTCCGTCAACAGGTTTAATCTCAACTTTAGGAATATTAGAAACGACTTTCCCCCATGCATCTTTAGCATAAGTAATATGTCCTTCTTTTCCTCTTAGATAATAATCAAAAGTCTTTTCGACACCTAAACGACCAGTAATCAAATCACTATCTGGTGAATTTTGAGCAAAACCTAAAAAGTTTCCAAGCATACTTCCGTTTGGATAATATCTTTTTGTTGTCGCTATAAATTCAATTCCTGGCAATTTCAACTCTTCGATTTTCTTTTTATCTTCTACACTTATATCTTTACCAGCAGTTCCAAATTCTACTTGATATACTCCTTGTTTACTAAGTATATCTTTTATCTTGTTTTTATCTAATTTTATAAATTTAGATAGTTCTTCTGCTGTTTTGTTAATATCTACAACATGTCGTGGATTTGTTTCATCCTCTGTAGCTTTATCTGAAACTACCGCTACTAGCTTGTAAGATTCAATATTGTCAGCTAGTATATTCCCATTTCTATCATAGATTTTACCTCGATTTGGTTGTAAACTACTATCTATCTTATACTTTCTATCTGCTAATTCTGAAAGATTATGTCCCCTTACAGTTCCAATTAGCATCATTTGTCCTATATTTAATATTAATATCCATACAAAGAAAAAAACAAAAATTAGAAAAAATACAATTTTTGTTCTTTCTCGAGAGATATAATCTTTTCTTTCTAAACTTCTTCTATCTTCCAAAAACTTTAAAGTTAATATTTTCTTAAAAAGTTTTATCAATTATCTCACTACCTTTATACTATCTTTTTGAGTTTTCATTCCTACCGTCTCAGCAATTTTTTTAACTCTTTCGTAAGATGATAGATTGTTTATCATAACTTTTTGTTCATTATTATTTTTTTGTTTTTCTGATATTACAATATCATTTTTTTGTTGAGCACTTCGTAGTGAATAAATCTCTCCTTTATAGTTTAACATAACTACGTTAGCAAGTAAAATAACTCCTACAAAAACTCCATATGCAGTTTTTTCTAGTAAATTAAACTTTACTTTCTCTTGTACTTTTCTTACTCCATATTCACGACTATATACCTTTAGTGTAGCCATTTCCTTTCCTCCCCTCTATTTCGTCTGAACTTGTGCAACTCTTAATTTTGCACTTCTAGATCTATTATTTTCTTCTAATTCAATATCACTAGGATATACAGGTTTTCTTGTAATTACTTTTAATTTAGATAAACTTTCTTCTGGCATAATAGGAAGGTTTTTTGGAATATCCTTTGTTTTAGAATAAGTATTAAATATCTGTTTACAAATTCTATCTTCTAGAGAATGGAAGGTAATTACAGATATTCTTCCACCTACACTAACGATGTCTATTGCTTGTTCTAATGAGTCTTCGAATACAGATAATTCATTATTTACAGCAATACGAATTGCTTGGAATACTCTTTTTGCTGGATGTCCACCAGTTCTTCTTTTAGCAGCAGGGATAGATTCTTTTATAATTTCGACTAATTCAAAAGTAGTTTCTATAGGTTTTTGCTCACGTTTTTTTTCAATATTTCTCGCTATTTGCTTAGAGAAATTTTCTTCTCCATAACGATAAAATATTTTTACTAAATCATGATAACTATATTCATTAACAACTTCATATGCACTAATTTTTGCATCAGTATCCATACGCATGTCCAATCTTGTATCATAGTTATAACTAAAACCTCTTTCAGGTGTATCTAATTGTGGTGAAGAAACTCCTAAATCATAAAGAACTCCATCCACTTCATTTACACCATGCTCTGCTAATTTTTCTTTTAAATTAACAAAATTAGATTTAATAAAGACAACTTTATCACTGTATTCAGCTAATTTTTCTTTGGCATTTTCTAATGCAACATTATCTTGATCAAATGCATATAGTTTACCATTTTTTAATCGCTTTAAAATTTCTAAACTATGCCCTGCTCCACCAAGAGTACAGTCTACATATATACCATCTTCTTTTATATCTAAGCCTTCTACAGCTTCACTTAATAATACACTATAATGTTTAAACATTTTCATCCATCCTAAAAATCAAAATCTTCTAATTCTTCTGCTATTTCTTCTACGCTAGCTTCACTTTCAACAAGTAAATCTTCCCAGCGAGTCTTATCCCATATTTCTATCCTATTTGATAAACCATTTACAACACACTCTTTATCTAAAAAAGCGTGCTCTATAAGGGCGTTTGGAATATTAATTCTTCCTTGTTTATCTATTTCAACTTCAGTGGCTCCAGAAAAGAAGAAACGTTGGAAAGTACGAGCATTTTTCTTAGTGATAGGTAGTGATTTAATCTTACTTTCCACCTTTTGCCACTCTTGTAGTGAATAGCCAAATAAACAAGAGTCTAGACCTCTTGTGATAATAAATTTTTCACCTAGTTCATCTCTGAACTTTATTGGAATACTAAGCCTTCCTTTGGCATCCATTTTATTATTGTATTGACCAATAAACACTACTTCTCACCACCTTACCTTTATAATTTACCACATTTCCCCACTTTTTTCCACTAATTTCTAAAAAAAAATGAATTTTTTTGATTTTTTCACCATAAAAAAAAAAGAAGAAGCATTTATAAACTAAAATGTTTAAAAATGCTTCTTCTTTTAATTATAATATTCTCTTTCATTCTCACCATCTAAGAAGTGAGAAGCACTTAAAGAATGTATTCTTTCTACTATTCTTAAAGCCTTTGTTTTGTCCACTGTTGTTCTTCCATTAGATAACAATTCTGCTAAATCATCTATACTTAAATTAGATGAGAAAAATGTTGGTAATTTTTCTGCTTCTCTATGATTAATAATTGGGCCAAGCACCTCATCACGAATAAACTCCGTAATATTTTCAGCCCCTATATCGTCTATGATAAGAATTTCTTCATCTCTTATAAGATCAATATATAAATCATAACTGTTATTACTAATCTTTGATTTTATTTTTCTAATAAATTCAGGATAGTATAAAATTGCTGGTTCTTTTCCATTCTGTTTGAAATAATTGTAAATACATCCCATCAAATATGTTTTACCAGTTCCTGTTGGTCCATATATATAGGCACCTCTTGTACTTTGTTTATTAAGGATACTCATACAAGTGTTTACAATTTCTATTGCTAATCTAGATTTCTTACTATTCTTGGATAAATTATCAAATGTATATGTTAAAACTCTCTTTGGAATAAATTCTGTCTTGATTCTATTCGATGTTTTTTGGTTTTCAACTTTTTGTTTATATTCATCAGTCTCTTGATAAACTATATTAACCTCTTTATCACTACAAACCAATTTTGGCTTATGTTCAATATTTAGTAGTGTATCTTTAGAAATATAATATTGATAAAATTTTTCAAGATTATTTTCAACATCAATTTTAGAAAAGTTATTATCACGAATAAACTTAATTATCTCTACATCACTCAGAACCTTTTCTGTGATAAACTTCTTAAATGAATTTTCTGTATTACTTGATACTATGTTGGATAATTTTTTCATTATACATCCCCTTTATTATATAATACTTTCATCAAATCTTTAAAAGTATCCTCATCTTCTTTTGTAACCACTCTGTCTTCTTCCTTTTTTGATTGATTAAAGCTATTTTGCCTATTTTGTAAATATTCAGGAAACGGAGCATGATTTGATTTTCGATTATTTGAATAAGATTTTTGCGGACTCTTATTAGTGCTAAAAGCTTTAGTTTTCTGATTTCTATTAGATCTAACAAAATCTATAGCATCTTTAGCTCCAAATAATTTTTGAGCACTCCATGTACTTGCAATTTTATCTATATAGTTTATATGTGGTATTGAATTTTTACCACTTTGCTTAATAGAATACTCTAATAATATATTTAGTACCCCAGTAGGAAAATTATACTTACTTTGTAACTCTTCAATATTTTTAGCATCTATTTTAGAGAGTACTATTCCTACCTGCTTATTTAAATATTCTACAAAATTAGTATTATCAACTTCTTTAGCGAATTTTTCATCTTCAGTTAACTGCTCTTCTTTTTCACCAACGAGATTTTTATTTATCATACGATCAAGAGTCGGTACTTCTTGTTTTCTAACATTAACATTTAGTTGAGTGATATAATCACTAAGAACATTAATATTAATCTCGCTAGTTCCATTAGAAATTTCTACAGATTTTTCTATAGCACTAGACATATCTTCTGGAGACATTTTATAAATATGAGCTAAACCTAAAATTTTATTTTTCACTTCTGGATCTGATATTACATCTGTAAGGTAGCTATTAGCTAAATAGAAATTTAATTTATCAAAATCAAAGAAATATTCATCAAAGTTTGGCCCATTAACACTTTTGCTTGCTATATAATCAAAACTGAAATCATTTAGATTTTCTAAACGGAAAACATCAGAAAATTTTGCTGAAATATCCTCAAAGCTCTTAAAGCTTACTTTATCTAAAGAATAATAATTTACCAATTCAGAATAATTACTAGACCCCAATGTGTTCTCTAATAATTTTGCAAGAACTGGTGTATTAAAAAACTCTTCAAAACTTAATGCTTCTTTTATTTTATATATAAACTGCCCAACACCATTATTATCAAAATACAGTGACTGAATTAAACCCAAAGCTTCTAATTTTTTTCTTGCAATTAAAAACTTATTATCTGATAAACCTAGATTATCAAGTATATCATAATGCAGATAACTTTTAGACAGATTTTTATCACTAAGCATCTTACTTCCTAAAAAAGTATAAAGGCTGATTGCATCGTTACCAAGTAATGGTAAATACAAGTTATGTAACTCTTTAGTTCGTTTAGAAATATCAAAATCATTATAAACACAATAATAATCTTTAACAGAAAACCTATTATTCATGATTATCATCCATTACTTCAATAATAATTTGAGTATACTCTAATGCATAGATAAAATTCTGATTATAATCGTACTTAATTTTATCATCATTTCGTAGTGGTGCAAAGAAAGATTTAACTAAAATAGGATAGATATTATCTAACAATAATTTTGCATTATCATTCTCATAAAGTGCTCTTAGGAAATTAAACACTTTATATACAGAGTCAAGAAATTCTTCTTTATTAGGAGTACTAATATTAGTATGACTGTCTAAAATAGTTGAAAAGCTAAGAATATTCTTCTTATCATCTTTTGCTACAAAGGTTCTTAAATCATCAATAAGCTTATACATGTAATCAAAGAAAATATCATGATTTTCTAAGTAATCATTATTAATTATCTTAGATTCATTTTTTAATAATAACTTGTTAATATTATAGTCTGTAACGAATAAATAGATTTTATACAGA
>CALHQV010000238.1 GCA_938038035.1 uncultured Gemella sp.
GCCCTTCGGTTGAGGTTTATCCTTATGCTGAGTCACAATGGGCAGAAAGTCGTGGAATGGAATACAAGATTTCAACTGGCTTACTATCACGCTATAGGATTATAAACAAAGAAAAATATAGCAAGAGTTATTATTCCAAAACTTGCAATAACAATAGAGCTTTTCTTTTTATTTCTCGGCTCTCTAATTTCGTTGATTGGAAAAAAATTTATCAATTGGGCTCTAATTAGTATCCAAATTTTGCTCATTATCTTGTACCTCCATGAAAAAAGTTTCCAAAGTTTTATTACCTTTGACTTCTTCTATATTTCCGCCTGCGATTAACTTTCCATTTTTTATAATTGCAATTTTATTACATAATTTTTCTGCAACATCCAATACATGTGTTGAAAAGAAAATAGCTCCTCCATCTGACACGCATTCGTGCATTACTTTCTTTAGTAGAAAAGCTGCTTTTGGGTCAAGTCCTACAAAAGGTTCATCTAAAATTAGTAACTTTGGAGAATGAACCAGTGCAGAAATAATCGCTGTTCGTTGCTTCATACCATGTGAATACGAAGATATCATCCCCGAAAGATGCTTAGTCATTTCAAATAAATCACTATATTTTTGAATTCTTTCTCTGCGTATTTCAGTAGAAATTTCAAATAAATCTGCAATAAAATTGATGTACTGAAATCCCGTCATATGTTCATATAAGTCTGGATTATCCGGAATGTATGCCATCATTTTTTTACAAATAACAGGCTCCTCTTTAATGGAATGCCCATCAATCGTTATACTTCCATTCTCAAAATCATGAATCCCAACTACTGCTTTTATTGTTGTAGTTTTTCCGGCTCCATTTGCACCAATGAATCCATAAATATCTCCAGACTGTACTGAAATGGATAGGTTATCAACAACTTTTTTGTCCCCATAAAATTTACTAAAATTATTTATCTCTAACATACTTTTACCTCCATTGACAATTTGTCAGTTATTCTTTGAAATAATACCGATAGCTTGTTTAGCATTAGCTATCGGTACATTATTATTTTTACAAACATTCTATTCTTTTTCAATTGCTAAAGAGTTTTTTTGCATTTAAGCTTTGTTCAAGCATTATCTTAAATGCGTTTAAATACTCATTGACAGACTCTTTTTTTGAATATCTTATACTTATGTTATTTGAAACAAAAACATAAGCTGTCATAAGAAATTCCGCTGTTTCAGACGGATATTTTACAAAAAGTGTTTTTTCTGATATTCCTTGGTTTATTATCCTTTCAAAATAAATTGTCAGTTTTTCAATAATCTTATGGGATAACTTATCTATCATATATCGATTTTCTTCAAGATCAACTGTTTTTTGTAACGCTGATCCCTCTGCCGAAATATTTTCCGAAGATATAATTGTGGCATCTATAAAAGCTCTAATTTTTTCTATGGCGGTTTTATCTTCATCATAGACAATAACATGAATATCTTTCAATAATTTATCTGAATATTGTTCCACAAGACAATATAAGATATCTTCTTTATTCTTAAAGTGATAGTACAACAAGCCTCTTGATATATTTACTTTGTCAACAATATCCTGAGTTGTTGTATTAGTATACCCTTGTTCTATAAATAGTAGCATTGCAGCAGCCATGATTTCAGCACGTCGTATTTCCGGTTCTTTCACATCTCGCATTTTATACCTCCTATTTAAAGGATATCACCCAACTGACATTTTGTCAATTGCATTTTCTCATTTCTCTTGAATTTTATGTAGCTATTAATTCCAAAAGTAAATTCCAGTTCAAATAAAAAAGTAGTGACTCAAAAATCGTTATTTTGAAGAAATCGTTTTTATTGAGTCACCCTCGCAAAGTTTATTAGGAATCTTAGAAGCTTTTATAAAACATAGTTGATCTCAATAAACCACTGCATCTATGAATTCTCATAAAAGTTTTGAATCAAACACTTTGTTTTTCGCCTAAATACCATAATTTTAGGCGATTGTTAAGAATTTAGGCGATTATTTATACTCTTTACTTTGTACTTCTGAGTTAGTCCCATCAGTGAAATTTCTCCTTAATAACTAATCAATGCCTTTTTACTATATTTATTCATCTTCATCCTTTTCTTTCCATCTCGCACTAGCAACCGCAGCTGAAACGAAACCTAATATTAAGGATTCAGCTATAATAATTTTTATCATAATTGTTCTCCTAAATATTTTTATTAACTTCTAATTTACTCAAATTTTAAAACTTCTTTATTCGTAATGTTTATAACCTTAGTTGCAACATTATCGATAAATTCCATATCGTGACTCACCATAATTAGTATACCAGGATATTTATTTAATATCTTCTCTACCGCTTCTATCGCAACAACATCTAAGAAGTTAGTTATCTCATCTAATAACAGTACGTCTGTTTTTCTAAAAAGTAAACTTACGAAATAAAGTTTAACTTTCTCCCCTTTGCTTAAAACTGATATCTTCTTATTGATATCATCTCCTCTAAAATTTAGTAAAGCTAGTATATTTCTAAGTTCTATATCATCTAGTGTAGTAGATTCTTTCACAAATTGAAACAATGTTTTTTCTTCTTTAAAAATATCGAAGTTATTTTGTTCAAAATATGCTACTTGCAAAGAACAAGGAATAGACTTTTTCACATATTTTAGAAAAGTAGTTTTCCCTGAACCGTTTTTTCCTTTAATTAAAATCTTATCACCACTAGAAAAAGTAAAACCAGGTGATGACCAGAGAAACTTCCCATCTATTTCACAGATTTTCTCGTCAATGCAAAAACTCTTCTTATGAGTTTCTTTAAATATCTCTAAAAATTCAATATCATATTTATCTTTTAACGGCTTAGGTTTAATGTTAGCCTGTAGCTTATCTTCTTGTCTTGATATTTTCTTCTGTAATCTCTTTTGATTTTGTGAAATTTTAGTTTTTACACCTATAATTCTATAATCTGATCCACTCATGTTCTTTGGCTTTCCAGATTTTTTCCCCTGTTCCTCTTTCATCTCTTGGATGCTTTTCTTTATCTTCTTAGCTTCTTTATTATACTTTTGTAGTTCAGCTTCATACTCAGTAGTTTCAATTTCTTCTTGTAGCTTGTACTCGTGATAATTTCCATTAAATTCTCTCACAGTATTATTTTCAATTATCCATAACTTTGTACAAACATTATTTAGAAAATTTCTATCGTGACTTGCTATACAAAAGGTCGCTGGAGTTCTTTTTATAAGATTAGCTATTTTGTTAGCATTATTATAATCTAAGTATGTTGATGGCTCATCAAGTAAATATAGTTCAACATTTGATAATAAACTACCTCTAATTTTGTTTACAACAACTTCTCCCCCACTCTTTTTAAGAAGAGAATTTTCTCCAAATTCTAAAAAATCTAAAGAAATGTTATTCTCATCTTTAAGCAAATCATCTATATATTTTAACAGAGTTGTCTTCCCTGAACCATTTTTACCTATTAAACCAATAATATCACCAGTATTTATACTCAATTTTTCAATTTTAAATAATATCTTCCCTTGTTTTTCAAACTCTATGTTTTTAATATTTAATATTTGCATACATTAACTCCTTTTTAATAAAATCTCTCTATTAATCTAATGTATCCATGCTCCCACCCCCGAATTGAGTTTTACTAGTGTCTATTTTACTCATATTATATCAAAAATAAAAAATAATTGAAAGCATTTTCTTTAATAATTCTCTATTAATTAAAATATTTGTGCTATAATTGTATTTATAATTAATAAAAGTAATCTGGAGGTTTTTATGATTAAAAAAATTATACAAGATGAACTTGAAAAATTTTATCCAGAAATGATTGAACTTCGTCGCTATATGCATATGCATCCTGAAGTTTCATTTAACGAAAAAAATACAGCGAGATTCATTAAAGAATATTTAGAAAAAATTGGAATTACTAATATTAAAACAAACGTCGGCTTAAATGGTGTAGTTGCAAGAATAAAAGGACAAGATTCTTCAAAGACAATCGCTTTTCGAGCAGACTTTGATGCTCTACCTATAAATGATGCAAAAGATACTCCTTACAAATCTACAATTCCTAATGTAATGCATGCTTGTGGACATGATGGTCATACTACTGCTTTACTTGCAACGTGTAAAGTATTAATGAATAATCAAAAAGAATTACCACACGATGTTGTTGCAGTTTTCCAATACGGAGAAGAACAAGCTCCAGGTGGAGCAAAACCTATGATAGATGCTGGTTGTTTACAAGGTGTTGATGCAATATTCGGTGCCCATCTTTGGACGCCACTTCCACTTGGAACTTTAGGATATAGTTACAAAGAACTATGTGCCGCTGCAGATAGATTTGAAGTGAAAATCAATACTAAGGAAAACGCAAATATTATTGCTGCAGAATTTGTTAGTATGACTCAACAAATAGTTTCACGATTTTCTAAACCGAGAGAGACACTTGTTATCACTTTAGGAAAATTAGAGAGTTCTATTGAAGAAGCAAGTATTACTGGAACTATTAGACATTTCAATAAAGAACTACATAAAATGGTACTAGCTAAGCTTCAAACCTTATGTAAAGCTCTAGAAAATGAATATTCTGACACTAATATAGAATTTATCTACTACGGAGGTTATCCACCACTTATAAATCACAAAGAAGGAACAATAGAAATACAAAAAGCAACCTCTAAGATTCTTCCAAATATTAAACAGTTGGAAATTGAACCATTAATGATCGGTGAAGATTTTGCATATTATGTTGAAGAAGTTCCTGGAGCATTCTTCTTAATTGGTGCAGGGAATTCTACCTTCGCTAAGTATCCACACCACCACCCAAGTTTCGATTTTGAAGAAGAAGTAATGAAACAAACATCTTCAATATTCTTAACACTAGCATTCGATTCCGCTAATGTAATAAATAATCTTAAGGGGGAACAATAGATATGAATAGATATTTAGTTACCATTTATGGTAAAGGTGGACACGGAGCTGAACCTCATGAAGCCATTGATACAACAGTTATCGCTGGGGAATTTGTAAGAAAAACTACAAAATATAAAAATATAGAAATACTATCTGTAAAAAGTGGTGATGCTTTTAATGTAATCTCTGGTAAGGCAGAAATTAACTTAAAAACAGATAATTTAGAACAATTGAAATCAATACTAGCTTCACTACTTATATATTATGGTGAGAAGACTAGGTTTAAAATTATTGATATGTAAAAAGAGAACTACACAGAGTTCTCTTTTTACATATTATTCAGCTTTTTTTCTTAATCTTAATGCAACTGCTGCACTAATTAATCCGATTATTGTAGTAGACTGTGATGATGTACCTGTATTAGGTAATGTTTTAGTTTCTTTTGCAATAACTTTATTTTCTTTTGAATCTAATAATACAGGTGCTTTCACATTTTCTTTTTCATTAGATTTAAAAGTTACTGTATTTTCTTTAGGTGGCAGATTCTCTTTATGTGTATTTTCTTTAGCTATTGTACCCACTTTAGGTTCTTCAATATTCTTATCAGTTAGAATCTCATATTTTGGATTTTCTGGTTGAATTAATGGCTCACCTTTTTTACTTTCAGTAGGTCCAGATTTTGCTTCATTTTCTAATTCTTTTAATAAAATTTCCTTAACGTTAACTTTTCCTTTTTCTATCTCATCTTTAATAATTTCTTCTATCTTACTTCTATCTACTTCATACTTAGTAACTTTATTATCTATATTAAAATATGCTTTCTTAGCTGCTTTTAATTTCTCAGAAGTACTAGTAATAACTTCAAAATTAAGTTTATCAGTTTCTTTAAAGTCTTTTCTGTTAAGTTCAATTAACCACTCAAATACAGCTTTACCTTGTTTAGATATTACATCTATTGTTTGAACTGAAGTTGGAGCAATAACCTTACCTTGATTCAATAATTTTAACTCTGTCTGAATATTTGTTAAGTTGCTTTCATTAGGATTAAGGACTGTTTCAGTAAGTTTATAAACCAACTTTTCTGGTGTCTTAGCTACTAATTTATGTCCTAATTCAAAATCAAATTTTTTAACTACATCTTTTGCTACATTCTCGAAAACTTTACTTAATTCCTCTAAATTATCTGGCATATAAACTTTTTTAGTTGCTAACTTCTCTAGAAGACGCTTGGCAAATTCTTTTTCTTTATTATGTCCTTCAGGAAAATTTATAAAACCAATTGGATATATATCATACTTGCCTTTAAAGCTTTCTTTCAAGTGCACCGCTGCATTAGCAAATCGTGCTGATTCTCCATGTTCTTTCTCGTTAAATAAATTATCATCATCTTCTTCTTTACCATCGCCTGGAATTCCATCTGTCATGAATATTATTGATTTATTTGGTGCATTAGTTATAAAACTCTCATTAGCCACTTCTAACGCAGAATAGAAATTAGTACCAATAAATGGAATTAAGCTATCAATACCCTCAAATAACTTTTGTTTATCATTAGTTGATTCTACAACAAGACCCGCACCACCTGAAAAACCAACAAGATTAATCTTTGTATTTGAATTTTTCAATATGCTCTCTACAGTTTTCTTAGCCATCTCTTTTACTTGATCTAAGACATTAATCATACTTAAAGAAGTATCAATAACTAGACTAACCTCATTTTTAACTTCTGTATCTGTAATATCCGTTTTTTTATTTTCTGTTAAATCTTTCAAATCTTGTACTATATATATTCCGTCTTTTTCAGTGATTTTATTACTATCACCTTTTCTCTTAATATCAAAAGTAGTTGTTACATATTCGTCTCCATCATTTTTCTTGAAGATTGCACCCAAAGTATATCTACCTTCATGTAATTTATCAAGGTATTCTGGTTTAAGATTTACAATTGTACTTCCCTTACTTAGATTATAATTAGATGAATCTAATGGAACTCCATTAATTTGAGCTTCTTTAAAATCCCCCAGTTCTTTTTCAATTTCAAAAACTAGACCTTCCTTAGAACCATGCTCCCAAGCTTTTATTGGTTTCTTAGAAAATACTTTATTATTTTCTTTTTCTAACTCAGATTTTTCTTGATCATCAGTTATTAAATCCCTATTATTATTTTGAGCTTCAATTCGTGATTTATTAATTAAATCAAACATGTAATCAAATCCACGATCAATAGCTGTAATTGCAGTTTTCCCTAAAGATACATTGATATCAGCATAAGCTTTCTGTGCACTTGCAGTAACAGGATTTAGTGCTCCTGAGCCTTTTCCTATTTCTAAACCTGAATTTATTCCATTCCTTAAAATATCTAATCCTTCGAATTGTTTTTTATACTTAGGAATATTATTTATCTCTTTTTCAGTCAAAAATATTTTTCTTCCCTCAACATTACCTATTTTATCAAAATGCTTCCAGACTTCATCCTTTAATACCTTAGAACTATTATTAATGACATTAGCTATAACCATATCCTTATTAATTTTTTTCCTTCAGTAATCGCCTTTATAGCCATGTCTCTTTCAAGGTCTACTGCAACACCTTTTACAAACTTTTCTGAACTAGAATCTGAGTCAGATATTATTTTCTCCTTTACTGCCTCAGTAGCTACAGTTATCAACGATCCTGTACCTATCCTTTTGGCAGAGGCTCCTAGTTTCCCAACAGTTAAATTATTATTATTCATGTTGTTTGCTTGTTTTATCTTATCTATTCCACTTTGTGCATTTCCTTCACCATATGCACTTGAGGCTATCGTAAATAATGTATCCCCTGTTTTTACCACATAACTTTGTCCTGCTATAGGAGTTGAACTTACTGTTCCTGAATTTTGATTCTTATCTTTATTATTTGATGATGTACTATTTGAGATTTTTTTATCATCTGCTTTAGGTATATCATTATTTGTTGTTGATTTTGTTTCTTCTGGTACTTTTGCTGCTTTTTCTGTAGTTTGTGTTGCATTTGAAGAAGGATTACCTTTAATACCAATAGTATTACCTAATGCAGTTAAACCTACAAGAATAAGTGGAGCTAATACAACAAAGATAACAACTAGTACAGAATTTTTTATACTTTTTTTATCCATATAAAAGTCCTACCATCTATTCCGAAACTTCTTCAAAATAGTCATGGTAATATCCACCAATTTTACCACTGTTGTCTTTTATGAATACATATTCTTCTGTTTCATTTACAACTTCATAAACTTTTCCAATTGTTAACATGTCACTCACTTTAAACTTCTCTGCATCAGTGTGTATAACTTTAACTTTTTTAGCCATT
>CALHQV010000239.1 GCA_938038035.1 uncultured Gemella sp.
TGTTATCTGAATGAAAACTAACATAGTTATTTTCTGAAATCAAACTCAAATCCTGTTCTCATTTTCTCCCCAGAAATCCTAAAAAGAGATCTACTGTACTGGCTTCTTGATGATTAAAGAAAAGGCTGGTTTGGGTATCCATACTTGCAATCTTTGCCATATCTTCTGCACTGAGTTCAAAGTCAAAAACATCAATATTTTCCTTCATTCGCTCAAAACGTGAAGACTTAGTCAAGCAAACAATTCCCCGTTGAACTTGCCAGCGAACCATGACTTGTGCAGTGGATTTACCATGTTTATCAGCAATACTTTTGAGAATTGGATTGTTGAAAATGTCACCACGACCTTCTGCAAAAGTAGCCCAAGATTCAATTTGCACCTTATTTTTTATCATATTTTCTTAATTGTTTTAGCTGTGGTAGTGCTGTATTGAATGTATAAACTCTCTGATATATTTTCTTAAGTAATTCTACGGTAATAGCTAAATGACCACCAAGAGAATGTCCAGCTGCAACCTTATAACACACATCAAAGTCTAGAATCTTTCTTTTTAAAAATCTATTAAATAAACATGCTGAGTCTATCTGACTAGTGTTTTCTCCTGAAACTATTCCTGTATAATTGTAAAACCAATCGCTAATATCTTCACTCTCACTACCTCTATAAATAACAAGAAGTTCTTTAAGTTCTGGTATATAGATTGCTGTAGCTTGAAATCCATTTTTTGTAATCTTTGGGATTGATATTCCACTATTGTATACTTCAATATCTTCAAATGATTCTCCAGTTACATCTTTTATAATTCTTTTTATTTTATATTCTGCTGTACTCTGTTTCTTATTTCCTTTAATTAAATAGTCATACTCCGCTAATTTCGCTATAAGCAGCGGGTTATGGAAAAATCTTAACATCGTCAAATCACCTCTTTTATATAAAAACAATTATATCATATTTTATAAAAAATATAAAAATTCTATATCTTCCCATGTAATGAGAAAATATAGAATTCTATTAAATATTATACGTTAAATCTGAATAACATGATGTCGCCGTCTTTTACTTCGTATTCTTTACCTTCAAGACGAACACGACCTGCTTCTTTAGCTTTTGGCATGCTTCCGTATTCAACTAAATCATCATAACTTACAGTTTCAGCACGGATAAATCCACGTTCGAAATCAGAATGGATAATTCCAGCACATTCAGGAGCTAACATACCTTTTTTGAATGTCCATGCACGTACTTCTTGTACACCTGCTGTGAAGTATGTTGCTAATCCTAGAAGGCTGTAACTTGCTTTGATTAGTTTGTCTAATCCACTTTCATCAATTCCTAACTCTTCTAGGAACATTGCTTTTTCTTCCTCTTCTAATGAAGCCATTTCTTCTTCGATTTTCGCACAAACTACGATTACTTGGCTTCCTTCACTTGCAGCAAATTCACGCACACTTGCTACGTGTTTGTTAGAATCAACGTCTAGTAAATCGTCTTCGCTTACATTAGCAACATAAAGCATAGGTTTCATTGTTAATAAATGTAATCCTTTTGCGATTTTTTGCTCTTCTTTATCTAATTCTAAAAGTCTAGCTGGTTTTTCTTCTTTAAGAATATCACGTACTTTAGCAAGTACTGCAAATTCTGCAACAGCATCCTTATCTTTTTGTTTAGCTTGTTTTTCAACACGTCCGATACGTTTTTCAACACTTTCTAAGTCAGCTAAGATTAACTCTAAGTTAATAACTTCAATATCGTATAATGGGTCTACTCCTCCAGCAACGTGAGTAATGTTTTCATCTTCAAAACATCTAACAACTTGACAAATTGCATCTACTTCACGGATATGACTTAAAAATTTATTTCCTAGTCCTTCTCCTTTAGATGCACCTTTTACGATACCAGCAATATCTGTAAATTCAAATGATGTTGGTACTGTTTTTTTAGGTTCTACTAATTCTGTTAATTTATTTAGTCTGTGGTCTGGCACTTCTACAATTCCTACGTTTGGATCAATTGTTGCGAAAGGATAGTTCGCTGCTAATGCTCCTGCTTTTGTAATTGCGTTAAAAAGTGTACTTTTTCCTACGTTCGGTAATCCTACTATTCCGGCTGTTAATGCCATAGTATCAATCACTCCTTTTCTTCATTAATTTCTTATATTACTTAGGCCTTGCCTACTCAACTTAACTATTATAACATAAAACACGAAACTTATCATTTATTATTATGCTATTTAAAAATATTTTGTTAATAATCATTAATCTTATTTATTAGTATTGAGGAGACAATTTCACCGAACCTCCCCTTACCTTCGTCTTTCTTGTTTATAAGCTTTCAGGAGTTGATTGTGGTGTTGCTGCCCCTGGTGCTGCAACACGCATATTTACAGTCATTGCTTCTATCATACGCGCATAAATCTTGTTAAGCTG
>CALHQV010000240.1 GCA_938038035.1 uncultured Gemella sp.
GCTTTTTAGATATCTAATAAACTGTGCGGGGGTGACTCGACAAAATCGATTTCTCCGAAATCACGATTTTTGAATCACTCCCTAGTGAAATGAGATTTATAATATGATAGAATAATAAGTATGATAATTGTGAGGGATTATTTATCGATGCATCTTTTCACGATTAGTTAGAAAATTCATATATAGGTTATATATGAAATAATGAAGGAGTTAGGATAATGGAGATAAAAGAGAGAGTTTCTAAGTTAAGATCATTAATGGAAAGAGACGGAATTGATGTTTATATGGTTCCAACAGCGGATTTTCACAATAGTGAATATGTAGGAGAACATTTTAAAGCTCGTGCATTTATGAGTGGATTTACTGGTTCTGCAGGGACACTAATTGTTACTAAGGATTTCGCAGGTTTATGGACAGATGGGAGATATTTCTTACAAGGAGAAAAACAATTAGAAGGAACTGGTATTGAGTTGCAAAAAATGCGTGAACCTGGAGTTCCGACTATCGCGGAGTTTGTTGTCGAAAATACACCAGAGAATGGGGTATTAGGATTCGATGGGCGCGTTGTGACTTTTGGTGAAGGGAAAGACTTAGCTACTAAACTAAAACGTAAGAATGCTACGGTGAAATATGATATTGATTTAGTTGATGAGATTTGGGAAAATCGTCCGGTACTATCAGAGAAACCAGCATTTTATATGAATCTAGAAAGAGCTGGGGAATCTGTATCTAGTAAGCTTGAGAGAGTTCGTAAAGAAATGCATGAAGTAGGAGCAAATATCCATGTTATCACTACACTTGATGATATTGGATGGTTATTAAATATTCGAGGTATGGATGTTGATTATGTACCGGTATTATTAAGTTATGCAGTTGTTTATGAAGATAGTGTTGACTTATATGTAGACGAGAGAAAACTATCTGATGAAATCAAAAAACACTTGGCAGATCATAATGTACACATTAAATCATATAATGATATTTATGAAGAAGTGAAACAATTTTCAGGTAATGATGTTGTCTTAGTCGATCCAGAGTGCTTAAACTATGCAGTATTTAATAATATTCCAAAAGAGATAACACTAGTGGAAAGACGTAACCCGACAATTTTAATGAAAGCTATAAAAAATGAAGTTGAATTACAGCATACTATTAAAGCTCATGTGAAAGATGGTATTGCTCATACGAAGTTTATTTATTGGTTAAAACAACTTGTAAAACAAGGTGTAAGTGAACAAGAGGATGAACTTTCAGCATCTGCGAAACTTGTAGAATTTAGAAAAGAACAAGGTGGTTTTATTTGTCCAAGTTTTTCTCCAATTTGCGGTCATGGTGAAAATGGAGCTATCGTACACTATTCATCTTCTGAAGAAACTTCAATTCCGTTACGTACAGGTACTTTCTTCTTGACTGATACTGGTGCACACTTTGAAGAAGGATCAACTGATATCACGCGTACTACAGCGATGGGAGAAGTTAGCGATAAATTAAAATACGATTATACACGAGTGCTTCAATGTCACCTGCGTTTATCAAGATTAAAATTCATGGAAGGTGTGTCTGGAGCTAATGTGGACTTATTCGCTCGTGCACCATTATGGCAAGATTATGAGAACTTCAACCACGGAACAGGTCATGGTGTAGGTTACTTAGGTAATATTCATGAAGGACCTCATGGTATTCACTGGGGAATCTACCGTGCAGCTGAACCATTTAAACACGGTATGGTAGTTACTAATGAACCGGGATTATACATCTCAGGATCTCATGGTATTCGTTTAGAGAATGAACTTATTGTTAGAAAAACAGTAAAAAATGAATATGGTCAATTTATGGAATTTGAAGTGATGACATTTGTACCATGGGATTTAGAGGCTATTAATCTAGATATGCTTACAATTGAAGATAAATATGAATTGAATAAATATCATGCGAAAGTATTTGAAGTATTAGCTCCACACTTTGAAGGTGATGAGTTAGAATGGTTAAAACAAGCAACTAGAGAAGTCTAATTTCTATGAGGGCTGACAAAAAGGTCCTAAATTTTAACAAAGTGCCTATGAAAACTCATAGACGCAGTGGTTTATTGATATCTAAAATCGCTTTAGAAAAGCTTTTT
>CALHQV010000241.1 GCA_938038035.1 uncultured Gemella sp.
AAATAATAATTTTAAATTTACTTAGGAGATTTTATGGCTGAACTTAAAATAAAAAATCTCACTTATTCAATAGGAGATAAAACAATATTAGATAACATTACGTTTTCTGTTACTTCAGGAGATGTTGTTGCCGTTGTTGGAAAAAATGGTGTTGGTAAAACTACATTATTAAACAATATTCTAGAAAAATTAAATAAAACTAGCCAGATAACACTTATTGGGGAAAATCCAACTCTTGGATATGTACCTCAGTTCAGACAGATAGATGAAGAACTTCCCTTATCTGCTGCTGACTTTGTATCACTTCCTATTCAAAAAGGATTTCTTCCATGGCTTAACAAAAAAGAAAAAGAAAGTATTAAAGAAGCATTAGAATTAACAAATTCTCTAAAACTACAAAATAAATCTATTGGTACTCTTTCAGGTGGGGAAAAACAACGTGTATTTTTAGCGCAAGCATTAGTAAATAGACCAAACTTACTACTTCTTGATGAATTTACATCGAATTTAGATAAGACTAGTGAGGTTGAATGTATGAACCTAGTTAAAGAAATTACAAAGAAAGAAAATATCATTACTCTTTGTATAACACACGAACTTTCACTTATCGATGAAAAATACGTTGATAAAATACTTTATCTAGAAGAAGGATGCTTTAAATTTATTAGTATAGAAGATTATAACAAAGAAAAAAATGCTCTTAAACTTTGCAAACACTATGTAGGAGATAACAACCATGTTTAATTATGATTTTATGCAAAATGCTTTTATAGCTGGTACAATTGTTGCAATAATGGCAGGTTATATCGGTGTGTTTGTAATGGCTAGAAATATGTCATTTATCTCACATACCCTATCTCATGTCGGATTCGCAGGAGCAGCATTTGCTGTTTTCTTAGGAATTAATCCAATTTATGGATTACTAATTTTCACCATCACAATGTCTTATCTAGTAGGTCATCTAAGTGTAAAAGCTTTTAGACGTGAGGCCACAGTAAGTGTAATGTTAGGAATATTCTTAGGCTTAGGGTTATTGTTTCTATCACTCACACCTAAAAGTACAAGCTATGTTAACAACATTCTATTCGGTAGCGTAGTTTCGATAACTCGAGACGATGTGAAATTAATATTTACACTAGCATTAGCAGTTATTCTATTACTTTCAATTTTTTATAGAAAAATCAAATTCGATTCATTCGATGCAATTGGAGCAAAAGCATTAGGATTAAATGGGAAATTTATTTCTATCTTTTTCCTAGTTTTACTATCAGTCGCAACTAGTATTACAGTTCCTGTAGTTGGTGCATTATTAATGTTCGTGCTTCTAACAGTTCCAGCTAGTGCAGCAAGATATCTTACTAATAAAGTAGGACTAATGATAGCTATATCAATATCATTTGCACTAATTGGTACATGGGCAGGGATTACTCTCTCATATTACACTTCCCTACCTACTACTTTCTTTATAGCAACTATCGAAGCACTATTCTACTTTTCTAGTCTAGGTTACTATAATCTAAAGAGAAAATAATAAAATATAAACTCAACTACTGTTACTATAACATTTTATAGTAACAGTCCAGGCTGTTGACAAATGCAGAAAATGCATGAGTTAACAGTCTATTTTTAATTACCTCTCAAAAAAAGTTTTTAACTAAAAAAACACCCTAGTTTTATTTCTAAAACTAGGGCTTCTTTATTATCTAGGTTTTACTGAATTTCTAATTCTTTCGTATGCACCTGGCTCAACTTTATCTAAAGAATTTCTAATAATTTCTAAAGTTTTGTTGTAACGATACTCTCTATAATATTGCTCAGCAACCGTTAATTGTTGATGGAATTCAACATTATCTTTTCTATATCTGTTCGCATAACGAATAAGTTTTTCAATTAATTCAATATCAGTAAGAATGTTATTTACTTCAGATGCATAAATATCAAGTGATTCTTCAGCTTCAGCAACTGCACGTTTTAGTAAATCGATATTGATAGGTTCTTTTTTAAGTTCCTCAATTGCATATCTATAACTATCAGTTACATCTTTATATAAAACGATAAATCTATCACTGAATCCTGGAACACGTGAGTTATCTAATTTACGTTTAATAACTTCTTTTTCTTGATTAATGAAGATAAGTTTTTCACGAGCGTGACCTTCTTCTTCACGAAGACTTGTTAAGTATCTAGAATAATTTGTTTGGTCTTCTTCAATTTTTTCTAATCCTTGACCTAATAATTCTACTTTTTCTTTTAAGTCTTTATAATTTAGTTTTGGTTGATTATTAATATACACATCAATATCATGTTTAACATCAAGTAAATCACTTAACTCATCGTAGTAGTTAGCAACCATTTCTTCATCTTTTTGATAAATTTGGTATCTATTTTTGATTTCTTGAATGTTATTGTATAGAGCCTCATTTAATTTATCTTGTAATTCAAGTTTATTAGTGATTTCTCTATAATTTTCTTCAATATATTTTTTATAATCAAGTTCTTTTTTAAGATCATTAGAAACTTCATCGATAACATCATAAATGCCGTCAAGAATGTTTTCAATTAGATCAATATCTCCAGATTTAACTTTTTCACGAGCATCGCTTAATTGCCAAACAATACTTTCAATTTTACTTGAAATTTCTAAGTGAGTAAGTTTAAATCCTTTTTTCTCCATTTCCTCAACTTTAAGTCTTAATGACTGAATTTGAGCTGGACAAGTTTTTTCAATTTCTTTTAACAGATCAGGCAGTACTTCCATTCTTTCTTTAAGATTATCAATTAATCCTTTAACAGTATTAATTTTATCTTGTGCTTCGATATACTTACCAGTAGATGTTAGAAGTTTGAAATCATCAAGTTGTGGGGCTATTTCTTTTATATTTTGTTCAAATTGCTCTGCAGCTGCTCCATATTGATGACGCTTAGCTAATAGTTCTCTATTAAGCTCTTTATACTCAACTACGATTTCTTCATATAGTTCTCTATTTCTAGGTTCAACTTCTGTTAATTCTTTAATTTCTCTTCTTATTCCAGCGATTCTATCTTTAATATTTGCTATTAATTCACCACTGTTCATAATTACTTCATCAGCACGTTTGAAATTAAATTTATCAATATAAGTTTCTGCACTATAAAGATCTCTGTCAAGTTCTTCAATATCGATACTTTGAATTTCGTACCATTCGCTTTCCCATTGAGCATAAAGTTTTTCAGCTTTACCAGCAATTTCCAGCGCTTTTACTTTTTTCAAATCATCAGATAATGTTTCTCTCTCTAGCTCATCTTTCATAACTAAAAGAGGGTATAAATCTTGTTTTTTCCTATTTCTAAAGACGAATAGTGCAACTACTCCTCCAAGAACAAGGATACACACAAATAAAAATATATATGTCATATATCTTCCCCCTGAAATTTTATATTTAATTTTTTACGTTTATTTATACAATAACCTAACAAAATTATACCATTTTTATCACAAAAAACAAAGTGTTTCAATCATTTTTTTAAATTT
>CALHQV010000242.1 GCA_938038035.1 uncultured Gemella sp.
TCTTTATCCTCGAATCAAACATCAGAGGAAACAAGTAAATCGTCATTATTTAATATCTACCTCAATATTAATATCCGAACAAATATCCGGATTAATATTTTCGTTATAGAGTTATATCTTTCTTATTTTTTAAAAATCATTGTAATTTTATTTTTTTGCTAATTTAGCGATTTCAACTATTGTATCTGCAGCTTTTTCCATATGTTCTAAACAGCTAAATTCATATTGTCCATGGAAGTTCTCTCCTCCTACGAAGATATTCGGAGTTGGGATACCCATATACGAAATTTTAGAACCATCTGTTCCACCGCGAATCGGAATAATAATAGGTGTTACACCTACATTTTTAATAGCTTGTTCCGCTACATCGACACAGCGTTTATCTTTTTTAATTACATCTCCCATATTGTAATATTGATCGAATAGGTCATATTCCACAACATTACCATATTTTTCATTAATTTTTGCTGCTACCTCTTCAGCAAATTTCTTGCGTGCTTCAAATTTCTCTTTATCATGATCGCGAATTATATAAACCATCTCTGCTTCTTCAATTCTAGCTTGCATATTATGTAATAAATAGAACCCTTCGTATCCTTCTGTGTGCTCAGGAACTTCTTTTTCTGGGAACAATGAAGCCAATTCTGCAGCAATTGTATTTGCATTTTTCATTTTTCCTTTTGCTGTACCAGGATGTACACTTACACCTGTAATCTTATATGTGATTTGAGCCGCGTTAAAGCTTTCATATTCAAGTTCACCAAGAACACCACCATCCATAGTGAAAGCATAGTCTGTTGCGAATCCTTTAGCATCGAAATGATCTGCTCCACGCCCTATTTCTTCATCAGGACCAAATGCAATACGAATA
Source organism: uncultured Gemella sp. (assembly GCA_938038035.1). Classification (GTDB taxonomy): domain Bacteria; phylum Bacillota; class Bacilli; order Staphylococcales; family Gemellaceae; genus Gemella. Next base: position 872 of record CALHQV010000242.1, read on the forward strand.
TCACCATGTTCAATTTCAGGATGTTCACTTAAATACTTAATAGCTTCTACTATTTCAGTAATACCAGCTTTGTCGTCAGCACCTAGTAAAGTCGTCCCATCCGTAGTAATTAAAGTTAGTCCTTTATAATTGCTTAAATTAGGAAACTCTTTTTTTGTCATTACAATATTTAAATCTTTATTTAAGACAATGTCTTCTCCATCATAGTTTTCAATAACTTGTGGATTAATACCTTCAACATTAAAATCTGCAGTATCCACATGTGAAATAAATCCAATTTTATCGTATGGTTTATCAGTATTAGCTGGTAATGTTGCAGTTAAAAACCAGTTTTCTTCATTTAATTCTATATCGCTAAGATTTGATTCTTCTAATTGTCCTTTTAACATACGTAAAAAATCTTTTTGCTCCGGAGTAGATGGAATCGTCATACTAGCAGCATCAGATCTAGTCTTAAAGTTAACATATCCTAAAAAACGTTCTAACATAGTTTCATATTTCATTATTCTTCACCTCATTTGTATTTTCTTTTATTATAATATAACTTTTATCAAAATGTAAAGATTATAAAAATTATATTAAAAAACATCATTCCAAAATAACTTTTTTCAAAATGATAAATGATGCTTAATATATTTATCTATTTGTGATACAATTACTTATGTATTCTAATTTTACATTAGATATTAGTAAAATAAATTTTAAGGAGAACTTTTTCATGCAAGAAGTTATGAATTATAAAGATACTAGAATTGAGAATTTCCATACTATTTATCCAAACCATATGAACAGACACGATACTCTATTCGGTGGTCAAACATTATACTGGTTAGATGATGTACAAGGTCTAGTAATTCGTAGATATACTCATTTACCATTTTTTACAGCAAGTATTGATACATATCAATTTTTAGATGTTGTCCACAGACACGAAGCATTAATTATCGATAGTTATATATCAAGGGTTGGAACAAGAAGTGTTGAAATTTTTGCTGAACTAAGTGCATTTAACCATGAAACTAGACACACTCGTTTAGTTGGTATTTGTTTCTCAACATTCGCAATAAATAAAGAGACAGTTCTTGAAAAACCATTACCAAAAGTTGAATACACAGATGAAATTTCTAAATTTGTTAGCTCATCATACGCTGATAGACAAAGTGGAAAATTAACAGCAAGACAATTCTGTAAAGAATATCTAAAATATTACAATAAATAAAAAAAGAAGTGAGGTTTTTCTCACTTCTTTTTTATTTTATTAGTCGATTGAATAAAGCAATTCTAATACTTTTTCTTCAAATTTAACTAATTTTTCTTGTGCAACTTTCTTATCAGCATCTTTAACATAGATATAAAGTTTTACTTTTGGTTCTGTTCCACTCGGACGTAATGTATACCAAGATTCATCTGAGTAACTGAATTTAACAGCATCAGTTTTTTCGATTTCAATAGCTTTTTCTTCACCTGTAGCTACTGTTTTCTCTTTTTGAACTAAGTAATCAGTAATTGCTACTACTTCACTTCCTGCAATTTCACGAGCAAAGATTTCACGATATTTCTCCATCATACGTTTAATTCTTTGCGCACCTGCTGCTCCTTCTAAAACGATAGAAATAGTCTTGTCTAGGTAATAACCATATTTTTCATAGAAACCATCAAGGACATCTACTAGTGTTTTACCTTGTGTTTTGTAGAATGCTGCAGCTTCTACTAATAACATAGCGATAGTTACACCATCTTTATCACGTAAGAATGTACCAACGTTATATCCGATACTTTCTTCATATCCCATTACATAGTTTTTCTCACCAGTAATATCCCATTCATTTGGTAATGCACAGATATTTTTGAATCCAGTAAGAACATCAATTACTTCTACTCCGTATTCTTTACATAATGGTTCTACCATTTTAGATGTTACGATAGATTTAACTAATACTGGGTTTTCTGGTAGTTTGTTTTGTTTAGCAAGATTTTCAATAACATATTGAACTAATACTGCTCCAGCTTGGTTACCGTTAAGAGAAACTACTTCACCATTGTGAATTACTTCTACAGCAAGACGGTCACAGTCAGGGTCAGTTGCGATAATTACATCAGCATTAACTTCTTTAGCTAATCTTTCACCGTATTCGAATGCTGCAGTATCCTCTGGGTTTGGATATTCAATTGTTGGGAAAGTTCCATCAGGATCTTTTTGTTCTTCAACAACATGAACATTTTTGAATCCACGACGTGCAAGAACTGTTGTTACAGCTTTATATCCAGCACCGTTAAGTGGTGTATATACTACAGAAATATCTTTATCAATGTTTTCATCATTAATAGCACAGTTTAAAGATTCTTTATAGAATTCTTCATCAATTTCTTCTCCAATATATACTAATAATCCTTTTTCTTTAGCTTCTTCTTCTGTTAAAGTAACATAGTTATCGAAGATATCCATTGAGTTAATATACTCTAAAACTTTATCACTTATATCAGATTTAATTTGAGATCCTTCTTGCCAATATACTTTATATCCATTGTATTCTTTAGGATTGTGACTTGCTGTAATGTTAATACCACTAGCTGTTCCTAAATAACGAACTGCGAATGATAATTCTGGAGTTGGACGTAAGTCCTCGAATAAATATGCTTTAACTCCGTTACTAGCCATTACTAATGCTGCTAATTTAGCAAATTCTTTTGAGAAAAGACGTGGATCGTGAGCAATAGCAATACCTTTTTCTTGTAATCCATTGTCGATAATAGTTTGTGCTAGTGCTTTTGTAGCACGAGCGATAATAAATCTATTCATTCTATTAGAACCCATTCCTACTTTACCACGTAATCCTGCAGTTCCGAATTCTAATTCTTTATAAAATCTATCTTCTTTTTCAACTTCGTCATCAGCTACACTTTTTAATTGAAGTTTTTCTTCTTCAGTTAGAGCTGAGCTATTTAACCATTTTTCATATAATTCTTGATAGTTACTCATATAATATTACCTCTAAATTCCTAATTTTATGCTAAACCTAAAGCAATTTCCATCATTTTCGTAAATGCCGTTTGTCTTTCTTCTGGAGTAGTTTCTTCACCAGTAACTAAAGAGTCACTAACTGTAAGAATTGTTAAAGCATTAACTCCAGCTGCTGTTGCATTTGCATAAAGTGCTGTACTTTCCATTTCTACAGCTAATACTCCCATTTTAATCCAGTTTTCCATAGCTTTTTCATCAGCATTATAGAAAATTTCACTACATAAAATATTCCCAACGTGTACTGCTTGTCCCATTTCTTGTGCTCTATTGTAAGCTTTTAATAGTAAATCAAATGAAGCAGTTAAACTGTAGTTTCCTGGAATGTTATATTGGTGCATGTAGTTTGAATTTGTTGAAGATCCCATTCCTAAAATTACATCATATAATTTTACTTCTGGTTGTAGTGCTCCACATGTTCCAATTCTAATTAAATTCTTAACCCCAAAAGTGTGAATTAATTCATAAGAATAAATACCGATACTAGCTGGTCCCATACCTGTTCCCATTACAGAAATCTTTTTACCTTTATATGTTCCAGTATATCCTAGCATACCACGCACTTCATTAAAACAAACTGCATCTTCTAAAAATGTTTCTGCAATAAATTTCGCTCTTAAAGGATCCCCTGGTAAAAGAATCGTTTCAGCGATTTCTACTCCATTTGGTTTAATATGTGGTGTTTGTTTATGTGACATCAGTTAGTCCCCCTGTAAATATATTAATAACTTTATTATACCTTTTTTTCTCACCTTAAACAAGAGATATTAAAAAAATAATTATCTATATTTTCTACTAAATATTCTGAAAATAATAAGTTTATTTTATAGTTACAAGTTGCATTTTAAGCAATATCATTTATCTACACTATATTTTAATATCTAA
>CALHQV010000243.1 GCA_938038035.1 uncultured Gemella sp.
TACAATATTTCCTAAAATTATCGTTAAATAATCTAAAAAAAAACATAACAAGTAAAAAATTACTCATTATGTTTAATTATATTTATCATATCTTCTGATAAATCTACTCTTACATTCACTACTTCATCTGTGATAGGATGAATAAATTTCAAATTCGTACAATGGAGAGCTTGTCTAGATATGTTGCTTACATCTCCACCATATAATTCATCACCAAGGAGAGGATAACCTTTATATTTCATATGCACTCTTATTTGATGCGTTCTTCCAGTATAAAGCTTTAGTTTAACAACACTGATATCTTTATCTACAATATAATCATCTAGCCAATATTCAGTCTTAGCGAATTCTCCACCTTCCCCTACTTCACGTTCTATAATGCTAGAACTAACTCGTCGGATAGGAGCTTCAATAATTTCATTATCTTTTACTTTTCCTTTCACTAAGGCAGTATAAAACTTATCTATCTCCAAATTACTAAACAATGCATGAATGTGTCGATGCTTAGCAACTAGTACTAATCCTGACGTATTCTTATCAAGACGTGTTACAATATGAGGAATTGTATTGATACTTTTATTCTTAAAATAATAATTTATTCTCTCAAGAAGTGATTCATCCTCAAGATTTCTTGACGGTATTGAGGGTAAATTAATCTCTTTGTTTACAATTAAAAAGTAAGGATCTTCATAGATAATTTCAATTTCTTTATCAATAAATCTAACAAATTCACTAAAATTTTCACTCGGTAAAGTAATCTCTACAATATCATTTTTTTTCAAAAGATATCTAACATTCTCTTCTCTACCATTTACTTTTATACTTCCATCACTATCAAACTTTATCCTTGTTAAAGTTTTTCTAGAAATGCTATTCTCTAATAAAAACTCTCTTAAAATTTGTTCTTCTTTAATAGTATATTTTAAAACAATATTAGTCATTTTTAATAAACGATCTCTTTACTCTTTGCCAGAAGCTTTCTTCATTATAACGAATAAAAGAAACCTTCTTATCTTTCGATAAAGTTATTTTTATTTTAGCTACACTATCATAATTATAATGCATGTGATCTACAGTAATACGATGGTTTTCTGGACTCATGGGCTTAATCATAAGCTCATCATCTTGAGATAAGATTAATGGATTTCCTAATGTTCTATAAACAAGATTATTTAGTGCTGCTATTTCTGTTACCTGATACAATGGTAATTGCGGATGAATTACAGCCCCACCTAAGCTCTTATTATAAGCTGTTGAACCAGTTGGCGTACTTATACATAATCCATCACCTCTAAAACTCTCGAAGTGAACTCCATTAATATAAACTTTCGCAGCGTAAGTTACACCTGTATGATTATTTACAGTCACTTCATTTAAAGAATAATAATCTGAAACTAAATCTCCATTAGAGCAGTATGCTTTAACTCTCAATAACGGATATTCCTCAATTTTTGGCGTCAATGCTAACATATCAAAGAATATTTTCTCATAGTTTTGTACTGAATAGTCAGTATAAAAACCTAAATGTCCTGTATGAATTGATAAAAATTTTACCGTGTCTAACTTATCCATATATTTATTAAAAGTACGAAGAACAGTACCATCTCCACCAATCGCAAAAACATAATCTGGATTTTCCTCATCTTCTGTCAAATGCCTAGATAATAAAAATTCTTTTAATTGCAAACCTATTTTTTCTGAAATCTCATCCTGTCTTACTTCGACACTAAATTTTCCTTTTAACATTTTGATCTTCACCCATTATTTTTTCATAGTTTTCTAACCATACATCAGCAAAATCTGGTGCAAGTGCTCCATGATTTTTATCAATCCATTCTTGAAGTTTATTCACATTATACTTCAAGATTTTATCAATTTTTTCACCGTACTTATAACGTACTTTATTCTGGTTATATTCATCTTCATCTAATAAGAAGTATTTTCCATCAGGATATTTCTTTATATCTAAATCATAATCAATATATTTTACCCCATCTACATCATATGCAAATGGACTACTTAAATTTGAATAATAATGAACACCATCTTCCCTAAACATACAAATTATATTAAACCAACATTCATTGTGAAAATATACTAAAGCTACTTCTTTAGTAACCCATGTTCTTCCATCATTTTCAGTGACAAGTGTTCTGTTGTTAGCTAAAATTAGAACTTGTTCATCCGCTTCTAGTACAACATTTTTATGCCAAATTCTATGAATAGAGCCATCATGTTTATATGCTATTATTTTAACTACATCGCCCTTTTTAGGTCTTTCTCCTCTGTACATAGTGCCTCCTTTCATTCTCTTTTTTAATGTCTTTTTAATTATAACATATTTAATATATTTCATTCTACTCTAATAACAATTTTTTTATAAATTTCTCTATCCATTTTCTATAAATAATATTAAAAAAGCAACTTCAAAATTTTCTTAAACTCAATTTTGAAATTGCATTTTGTATTTATATTCTATTCATAATCAATTACTCCAAGAGCAATCTTAGCATATCGTGACATTTTATCTTTTGTCCATGCTGGTTCCCAAACTATATTTACATCTACTTTCTCTATCTCATCAACACCAAGCATTGCTGTCTCTACTTGCTCGATGATAATAGGAGCTAAAGGACAACCCATAGATGTTAATGTCATGTCGACTATAGCGTGCTTATTGTCATCACTCATCTTAACATCATATACTAGTCCTAGGTTCATTATATCGATACCAAGCTCAGGGTCTATTACATTTTCTAATGCTTCTATTACTCTATCTTTTAATGTTTCCATTTGTTACACCTCTTCCTTATTCTTAAAAATCATATTCTACTTCTTTTCCGTATTCTTCTTTTAATATTTTTCCTAATTCAGTAATTTCTGCTATTGCACTTTTATAATGTGAACACATTTTTATTACTTCATTTGATTCAAATTCTTTATGAATTTCCGCTGTATAGTACTGGATATTATTTTTCGAATCATTTATATCACTAAAAGTAATCTTCGAAAATCCTGATAATAATTCGAAATTAAACACCCCTCCATAAAATACCAATGCGTCTTTATATATTAAAACTCTTAAATTTTTATTTATATATTTTGCATCTCGCACTAAAATATCTACATCATATTCTGTCTCTGGATATTCAATGAATAATTCTTCATATTCCGCTTTAGATTTTCTAATACCTTTTATTATAGATCTAATTAACAATAATGTAGCCAAAACAATAGCAGCAGGAAATCCATAAATTCCTAGGTAATATATAGTTCCAGGTACTTTTATATAGACATTTGAAATAAAAGGTTTTTCTTGTAATTTACTTTTATAATTAGCTTCTGTCTTATCTAATCCAAGGTCTTTAATTATCTCTAGGATTCTAACTTTAATCAAAGTACTATGGTCTGCAGCAGTATTGAATTTATCTAACAATTCAGAAGAAATATTAGTTTTTCCTTTACTTCCTTTTTCTTCTATTACATCGATAATAGAATAAAGATTTTTATCTTTCAGATTTATAATCTTGCCTTCTGGAACATCACTACTTTGGATTAATTTCTTAATATCTTTTTGTGTAGCCTTTAATATTACAAAACCATTTTCGTGTTGAACCATATAAAATTTTTCATCGTCAGCTAATTTTTCATCTACTATATCAAGTTTTTCGATTGCTTCTAATTTAATATAAGTAATTCCGGAATAATTCCCCGTGAATTGATCACCTTCATTATATAACGTTTCAGCAGACTTTGTATAGCTATTATATGAAGCTCTAGTAGCAATCAAACTAACAAAAATCAAGTTTATAGCAATGAATATTTTTAACCTTGTACCTCTTAAATAACTTTTCTTCATAACTTTCCTTCACTTCCTTTTTTATTTAGACTTTTTTACACACTAAAATATTTATAACATATTCTGTCTTTATATATTCAATGATAAGTTTTTCATATTAACCTCTAGATTTTCTAACATCTTTTATTATAGAAGTTATCAAAAATAATGTACCTAGAACAAAAATCGCAGTAAATACATAAGTACCTATGTAATATAAATAACCAGGTACTGTTAGATATACGTTAGAAACAAAAGGTTTTTCTTTTAATTTTTTATAAGAGTAAAAGTCCGCTTTATCCAAGCGAGGGGCTTTATACAGGGAAAAATCGAGCGGGCTTTCGAGGAATTGCCCTATACTTTCAGAACTTGCAAAGCCGTCAAAACCGAAATGCCACGCTACAATGAGTTTAAACATAGGGAAAAAACAAGCCATCGAAAGATAGAGGATGTAGAGAATGGTGAGGGCGCCGGTTTTTCCTTGAGAAAAACGGAGGGCAGCAACGGCAACGGAAAGCGCTTCGCCTAAAAGAACGAACATTTGCATAAAGGAGCCTTCCCATACGGTGGTGCGCAGGTGAACCATTGTAGCCTTGCGGAAATGTTCTCCTTCTTTTGCAATTTTTTTTACCTGCAAGGCATTGGCATTAAAGGCCTTGAGCGCCGTAACACCTTGCAGGCTATCGATACATTCCGATAAGTAGCGGTCATGCAGCTTCCATTCTTCGAGGCCGTGTTTTTTCATAACCGGTGCAAACAGCACGGGGCAAAAAATCATTCCCAGCGCAGCAATCAAGGCCGTTAAACCGCTTGCCCAATCCAGCCGGAACATAAAGCATAAAAGCAATATAATGTTTATCAAGGTCGAAACGGCAATGGGAAAGTATACAGTGTAATAGTTTTTTACCGCATCTACACGGAAGGTTACCATCGAAGT
>CALHQV010000244.1 GCA_938038035.1 uncultured Gemella sp.
CGAGTATCCTAAACCCTAAAGCTAAACTAATATTATTACTGTAAAAAACCACGAAGTTTACCCCTAAACTTTCGTGGTTTTTAATTAATAAAATAAAAATATAAAATTAAGATATCCTAGAAAACGTGTTTATTTCTAAGATATCTTTTTATCATCTATTTATCTCGTTTTAATAAATAATTAGCGAAATCTTCAAGCAAATTATTATTTAGACGCTTTGCTACAGTTATAGCATTAAATGTATGTTGTTTTAATAATTCTTCACACTCTTCAATCCCATAGAAACTAAGGTATGTAATCATATCTTCATCACTTGGCAATTTTCCGATTTTTTCAAAATCACCATAGTAATCAAGAATATCATCTTTTATCTGATACGCTATTCCTAATTGTTGACCAAATTCCTTAACATCATCATAATCTTCTAGTTTATTAGCTACTAAACATGCAAAATCTAATGGCAATTCTATTAAACGTCCTGTTTTTAAACTATGCATTTTTCTTAAGTAATCTGCATCAACATCATAGTTCTTTTGTTTAACATCATATATCTGTCCTGCAATCATCCCCATTGCACCAGAATAATTGGCAAATTGCTTAATTAACCTTACCTTCAAATCTGGTTTGACATCTGCATCACTAAGAACTTCAAATGCTAATGTTAACATTGCGTCTCCTGTAAGTACCGCAACATCTTGTCCAAAAACTTTATGATTAGTATGTTTACCCCAACGGTAATCATCATTATCCATCTCCGGTAAATCATCATGGACTAACGAATATGTATGAACTAATTCAATAGCTAATGCTATATCAAAATATTTACTATAATCTATTCCGTAATACTTTAGTAAATATAGAAAAGATAACGGCCTAATTTTCTTTCCATCGTTAACCAAAGAATAGGTTATTGATTCTTTTAAAATATCTGGCATTTCTAGCTTTTCTACATAATCTTTTGCAAAAGCATTTAATTTATCTTTATTAGTTTCTATGAAAAGTTTAAAATTATTCATTGTCTTTAAAATCCTTAGTTAATTTCGCTACTTCTTTTTCAGCATTCTCAATTAATGCATTACAGTTTTTTATTAAATCTATTCCTTGTTTATATCTTTCCAGTGAATCTTCTAATGATAACTTTCCAGATTCTAATTCAGCAACAATTTTTTCCAAATTCATTAAACTTGTTTCAAAATTTTCTTTACTCATTACTTAACTCCTTTATCGGATATATTATTTACTTTACATTCAAGACTACCATCTACAAGTTGTACTGATATTTCATCGCCAGCATTAATTTCTTTTACTGTTGTAATTTTTTTATTACCCAAGAAAGCCACAGAATATCCTTTTTTCATTATATTCAACGGTGAATTAGCCTCTAATTTATTTATTTCATTTGTAAAGTTTTCCTTAAATTTTCCTAACAGATCGATATTTAAAAATTTCTCACTTGATGCTTTCAATCCATGCTGTTTATCTTTAACAAATATTTGTAAAGATTTATTTAGCTCTTTTTCTAATAATTCAACTCTATTATTATAGTCAATGAAAACTTTTGAATAATTTTTATAATATGGATTATTCTCACTGTTAAGAACTCTAGTTTTATATGTTTGTATAATGTAATTAATAGTATTTGTTAATTTATCATAATTAAACGATATTCTATTTTTTATATCCTCAATATTCGGTGTTACTAATTCTGCAGCCGCAGTCGGTGTTGATGCTCTTCTGTCTGAAACAAAATCAGCAAGAGTAGTATCTGTCTCATGTCCAATCCCAGTGACAATTGGTGTTGTACAGTTGAAAATTGCTCGAATTACTTCTTCAGTATTAAAACTCCAAAGATCTTCTATTGATCCTCCACCACGTCCCAAAATGATAACATCGTTAGTACCATCATCAGCTAGCTTAATATTTTTAACAATATCTTGTACTGAATTCTCACCCTGTACTAGAGTCGAGTAAATATTAATTTTAGCAATAGGAAATCGTCTTTGAATAGTTCTGGTAATATCTTGTACTGCAGCTCCTGTTTTCGCAGTAACTACCGCTATATTTTGACTAAAGCTTGGAATTCTTTTTTTATATTGAGGTAAGAACAATCCTTCTTTCTCAAGTTTTTCTTTTAACTCTAAAAACTTCTGATACAATTCTCCTATTCTATCTTTTTTCATATCAAGTACGACTAAGTTTACTTCTCCGCGCTTGAGGTAAAAATCAACCTTAGTTTTTATTAGTACTGTATCACCATCTTTAAAATCTTTTGATCTAGCTCCAAACCAGTTTGCTCGAATTACTGAATTTTCATCTTTTATTGAAAAATAGATATTGTTACCGTGAGGTTTAAAATTTGATATTTCACCTTTAATATATACCTCACCTAAATATGGATCTAATTTAAACTTACGTTCAATATACTTATTTAACGCTGTAACGGTTAGATATGTTTTTTCTTCCATCTAACTTTACCTCTTATTTTGTTGAGTTTTCTACAATACCTTTTAATACTCCATTGATAAATTTATAACTTTCATCTTTTTCACTATATTTTTTTGAAAGTTCAACAGCTTCATTAATTGAAACTTTATAAGGAATATCGCTATATAGTATTTCATATGCAGAAATACGTAAAATCTGTCTATCCATTTTTGAAAGACGTTCTAATTTCCAATCTTTTAAATTATTAGAAATAATTTCATCAATTTCTTCTTTTTTTTCTAGTATTTCTGTTAACGTTTTATTAACATAAATACTAGTTGAGATCTCTTCTTGTTCTAAATCTAAAAGTTCTATAAAATCTAATTCCGTATTTTCAACTTGGAATAAAATTTTAAAAACTGCTTCTCTAAGTTCGTGTCTGCTCTTCATTTATATCTCCTAAATTAAAAATCAATTCCTATAATATTAACATTTACAGTTTTAGTGCTAATTTCTGTCATATTAAAAATAGAATTTCTAACATTCTCTTGAATTTTTCTTGCTGTTTTAGTTACTGAATATCCAGCCTTTAAGTTACAATACACATCTATAATTAATTCTGAACCAACAAATTCTAATTCAACTCCACGTGAATATACTTTTTTTCCTAATAATTTAGAAACACCCTCTACCTCAGTTGTTGCAATATTAGCAATAACTTCTAAAGCGCTTGGATTAATTTCTACTTTTCCTAATTTTTTTGTTTCCATTTACTTATCCTCCAAAATTATATTTAATATTAAAAATAGTCTAATATTAAATTATTATTTGTCCATAATAATCCTATTAATTATACCATATTTTCAGAGAAAAAGGGAGAGATTACCTCAAAATAGTTATTGTTGAAAATACTATTTTATATAGGTAATCCCTTCCTTATGATTTATGTATCAGTAATTAAATATTAGCTAATAATTCATCGAATGCTTTATCGATATTGTCTTTATTCTTAGCTCCTGCTTGAGCCATATCTGGACGTCCACCACCACGTCCATCACATACTGTAGCTAGAACGTTTACTAGTTTTCCAGCATTGTATTTATCAGTGATAGCTTTATCTACAGCTACTACGAAGTTTACTTTGTCTTCATTTACTGATGCAAAGGCAATAACATAGTTCTCTAATTTAGACTTAGCGTTGTCAACAAGCTGTTTTAAGTGATTCATATTTTCAGATTCAACAACACTTGTAAGTACGTTAACACCATTAACTTCTTTAATATTATTTACTAAGTTGTTTAATTCAGCATTAGCAATTTTTTGTTGTAAACTTTCTTTTTCTTTAGATAGTTTCTTAATTTCAGATTGTAATGATGATACTTTTTCTACTACATTTGAAGCATTAGCTTTTGTTAATTTTTCAACAGAGCGTAGAGTTTCTTCTTGTTCTCTTAGGTATTCATACGCAGCTTTTCCTGTTAAAGCTTCAATTCTACGAACCCCTGCAGCTACACCTGATTCAGATACAATCTTGAAGATACCTACTTCAGCACTGTTAGCATTGTGAGTTCCTCCACATAGTTCGATAGAGTAATCTCCGATAGAAACAACACGCACAACATCTCCGTATTTTTCACCGAATAATGCTTGAGCACCAAGTTTTCTTGCTTCAGCGATAGGCATTTCTTCTGTTTTGATTTCTAACGCATTCCAAATTTGTTTGTTCACTTCTTGTTCAACTTTTTCAATTTCTTCTTTTGTAAGCGGAGCGAAGTGAGTAATATCGAATCTTAATTTTTCATCAGTTACTAAAGATCCTGCTTGTTTAATGTGGCTTCCTACTTCATGACGAAGTGCTTCATTTAATAAGTGAGTTGCAGTATGGTTTTTCTCAATATTTAATCTGTAAGGTCTATTAACTTCTAGTTTGTATTCTTTACCAACTACTAATTCACCTTCTAGTACTTTTACTAAGTGAATGTGACGTTTATCTGGAAGTTTCTTAACATCTATTACTTCAGCTTTGAATCCTTCTGCTGTTACTAAACCTTTATCAGCTACTTGCCCTCCACTTTCAGCGTAGAATGGAGTTCTTTCAAATACAACTTTTACAACTTCTTCACCTTTATAGTTTTCTAACAGATTATCTTCTTTATCAACTATAGCTAATAATTTACCTTCATCTGTAAGTTTAGTATATCCTGTAAACTCACTGTCTCCTACTATTCTGTTGTATAAATCAGATTGTACTTGCATTGAAGAATCTTCTTGACGAGATGAACGAGCACGTTCTTTTTGTTTTTCCATCTCTTCATTGAATCCATCGATATCTACTGTTAGTCCTAATTCTTCAGCATACTCTTCAGTTAATTCAATTGGAAAACCAAAAGTATCATAAAGTTTAAATGCATCTTTACCAGAGATTACTTTAGTAGTGTCCTTAACTTCTTTTGCAATATTATTTAAGATTGCTTCACCTTCGTTTAATGTTTCATGGAATCTGTCTTCCTCTTTAAGAATTACATCCTTAACAAAGTTTGCACTTTCTTTAACATTAGGATAGTAATCTTCCATTATTTCAGCAACAACATCAGTTAATTTATACATGAATGAGTTGTTTAAACCTAAAACTTTTGCATATCTTACTGCACGTCGCAATAATCTTCTTAAGATATATCCACGTCCTTCATTCGATGGTAAAGCTCCATCTGCAATAGCAAAAGCTACAGTTCTGATGTGATCAGCAATAACTTTAAATGCTACATCTTGTTCAGCATTTACACCGTATTTAGCTCCTGAAAGTTTTTCGATTTCTCTGATAATAGGGATAAACAAGTCAGTATCAAAGTTTGTTGGTACATCTTGTAATACAGATACTATTCTCTCTAATCCCATACCTGTATCTATATTTTTCGCAGGAAGTTCTGTGTACGTACCATCAGCATTGTGATTATATTGACTGAATACTACGTTCCATACTTCAAGATATCTATCGTTTTCTCCACCCGGATACATTTCTTCTTTTGGAGACCATGTATCAGCATCTTCCCCACGGTCATAGAAGATTTCAGTGTTTGGTCCTGAAGGTCCTTCACCGATATCCCAGAAGTTACCTTCAATACGAATAATTCTTTCTTCAGGTAATCCAATAACATTGTGCCATAAATCATATGCTTCTGTATCTTCAGGGTGAATTGTTACTGATAATTTTTCTTTTTCTAATCCTAACCATTTTTCAGAAGTTAAGAATTCCCAAGCCCAAGGTACTGCTTCGTTTTTGAAGTAGTCACCAATTGAGAAGTTACCTAACATCTCGAAGAATGTGTGGTGACGTGCAGTTTTCCCTACATTTTCAATATCATTTGTTCTAATTGATTTTTGTGAGTTAGTAATTCTAGGATTTTCAGGTATTTCTCTTCCATCAAAATATTTTTTAAGAGTAGCTACTCCTGAGTTAATCCAAAGTAAAGTAGGATCATCTACCGGTACTAAAGAAGCACTAGGTTCGATTTTGTGCCCTTTTTCTACGAAGAAATCTAAGTACATTCTTCTAATTTGTGTTGATGTTAGTTGTTTCATTTATATTCTCCTTTCAAGCTAACAAGTAAATAAAAAATCCCTTGTGTAAAATCAATTACACAAGGGACGACTATAATCGTGTTACCACCCTAATTCGAGTACATTGTACTCCTCATTAGTTTTTATAACGACTTAAATGCCGATGAAGCACTACATAGGTAGCATAAAAGTTCTATTATGAATCCTTTTCACCGCTAGATTCTCTCTGTTAAATAATATTTTTAACTTTTAATTCCTAAACTTCATTGTATATGTATGTTATTATAAACAGTTAAGTTACATTTGTCAATAGTTTTTACTTAGAATTTCTCATTTCAAACATGGCTTTCTTTTGCCAAAGCTTCATATTTTGTTTTAGCGTATCAAAACCATATTCAAAATTTAATGTATCTAAACTATTAATCTCTTTTTTATCAGTATCTTTTTTTTGTTTAAAGTTTAATGTCGCATTAATTTTATTATCTTTTATTGATAATACTTTTACTTCTAAAATTTCATCTTGTTTAATATAACTACTTATATCAAAAATAAAACAATTAGTAATTTCAGAAATATGAATTAATCCTACCATTTTATCTCGTGTTTCTATAAAAGCACCGTATGGTTTTACCGCGGTTACTTTAACCTTTATAATATCGCCTGGACGAATTTCTCTATAGCTCATTTTTTATTTTCTCAACAACTGCTTCAACTGTAAATCCGTATTCTTCGATTACTTTATTCGCAGGTGCAGATGCTCCAAATTTATCAATTCCGATAGCTAATCCATCTAAACCAACATATTTGTACCAAAGAGCACTGTTACCCATTTCTAATGATACACGACGACGGATATTTAATGGTAGTAATTCCTCTTTGTATTCTTTAGATTGCTCTTCAAATAACTCTACTGATGGCATACTTACTACACGCACTTTAGATCCATCTTTTTCTAATTCACGTGCTACATCAATTGCTAATGCTACTTCTGATCCTGTTGCGATTAAAATAGTATCAAAGTCTGCTGCTGTTTCATGAACAACATATGCACCTTTAGCAACTTTTTCAAATGAAGAATTTTCTAAGATTGGTAAGTTTTGTCGAGTTAGAACGATAGAAGTTGGTCTATCATTAGTTTTTTGTGATAAGTACCAAGCAGCTTGTGTTTCAGTCGCATCAGCTGGTCTGAATACATAAGTATTTGGTATTGTTCTTAATGATGCTAAATGTTCGATTGGTTCGTGAGTCGGACCATCTTCTCCTACTGCAATACTATCGTGAGTGAATACATATGTTACTGGTAGATTTTGTAATGCTGATAGTCTCAATGCACCTTTTAAGTAGTCTGAGAATACGAAGAATGTACCACCGAATACACGTACACCACCGTGTAACATTAATCCGTTTAATACAGTAGCCATAGCAAATTCACGAACTCCAAATTGAACATTACGTTCTGTTCTGTGAGCATCATCTTGTAAGTTATCACCTTTAATAAATGTCATGTTCGAGTGAGAAAGGTCAGCCGAACCTCCGAAGAAAGTTGGTAATACAGCTGCAACACTGTTAATAGCATCTTGAGAAGAGTTACGAGTTGCTTGTGCTTCTCCTACATTTTTAAAGCTAAAGCTCTCTTTTGATAAATGTTTAATATCCTCACGTGTAAGAGCTTCTTCTAATTCTGCTGCTAACTCTGGGTATGCTGCTTTATAATCTGCATATAATTTTTCCCATTTAGCATATTCGCTTTCTCCACGGTCTGCTACATTAGCTTTGAAATCAGCATATACATCTGCAGGAATGTCAAATGGTTCATTCTCCCAACCGATTTCTTTTCTGAATAATGCAGTCTCTTCATCACCTAATGGAGCTCCGTGAACACCATTTGTTCCTTGTCTATTAGGAGAACCAGCTCCGATAATAGTTTTTACTTCGATTAATGTTGGTTTATCAGATTTTTTAGCTTGTTCTATTGCAGCATTAACCGCTTCAACATCTGAACCATCTTCAACAAGAATTGTATTCCATCCATATGCTTCGTATCTAGCACGTACATTTTCTGAGAAAGCATCTTTAGTTTCACCATCTAAACAAATATCGTTTGAATCATATAATACTACAAGTTTATTTAATTTTTGTACTGCTGCAAAACTTGAAGCTTCAGAAGCAACACCTTCCATGATATCACCATCACCACAAATTACATAAGTATAGTGGTCAAATAGATCATATCCTTCTTTATTATACTTAGCAGCTAAGTATCTTTCTGCTAAAGCCATACCTACTGCAGTAGAGATACCTTGACCAAGTGGTCCTGTTGTAGCATCGATACCTTTAGTGTGACCAAACTCAGGATGTCCTGGTGTTTTAGATCCCCATTGACGGAAGTTTTTAACCTCGTCTAAAGATACATCTTCAAATCCTGATAAGTGTAATAATGAATATAATAACATTGATCCGTGTCCTGCTGATAATACGAATCTATCTCTGTTTATCCAATCTGTTTTCTTAGGATTTACTCTTAAATGTTTAGTAAATAAAGAATAAGCCATCGGTGCAGCACCCATTACTACTCCAGGGTGTCCTGATTTTGCTTTATTAATCGCATCAACACCTAAAACTTTTATCGCGTTTACTGATTTTTGTGACATAAATGTCCTCCTAATTTTATAATTCTATTCTACCTGAAATAGCTCTTGATAAGGTAACTTCATCAACATATTCAATATCGCTTCCGAAAGAAATACCTTGAGCTATT
>CALHQV010000245.1 GCA_938038035.1 uncultured Gemella sp.
TGGACTTCTTCCTACTCAGAAAACTAAAGTTTGCGCTTCGTTCAGCTTATTTCTTAAAGGGACATGATGCATATCAATATACAAAAGGGTTTAATATTGTGGGGATGAGCTGTGTGTTCATTTCATTGATCGTGGCAGTATTATTTGTTTATAATCCTGTAACACAACAAATTCAAAGCCCGTTGTTCCTAATTACAACAGGTAGTGGATTTACAGCCTTACTAGGTGGGGGATTATACTGGCTTGCTAGTCTTACTCCATTAAAAGCTTATATGATTCGTGATAGAGAAGAAATTACGATTTAAAAAATAAAATCCGGTAGGAATTTCCTACCGGATTCTTTTTATTTATAGTTCATTGCAGTTAAGGCTACTTGTAAGATGATAGCACCGAGTGTACCGATTAGCATTAATACGGCTACAACACGTGTAATTTTTTCAACTGTTGAAAGATTACGTTTTTTCTTTGCCAACAAAATCGCTCCTTTTTTCTTTGCTCGGTAATAGTTTACCGTAAATCGGTGTGAATTACTAGAGTTAAATGTTAAAAGGTTTTCTAAGGTTGAAAATGAATGAAATGAAAAATAGAATAAGTAAAAGAAAAGCATTCAAATACCTTTCAAAAGGGCGTGATTTTTGATAACATAGATGTGTTAAATAAAACAAATTGGAGGAAGTTTCATGTCAAAACAACAAATTGGTGTCGTGGGTATGGCTGTTATGGGACGTAACTTGGCATTAAATATTGAAAGCCGTGGATACAGTGTTTCAATTTTCAACCGTACAACTTCAAAAACAGATGAAGTAATTGCGTTACATCCAGACAAAAAATTAGTACCAACATACACAGTTGAAGAATTTGTGGAGTCTTTAGAAAAACCAAGAAGAATTTTATTAATGGTTAAAGCTGGTGAAGCAACAGATAAGACAATTCAAAGTTTACTTCCACACTTAGATAAAGGCGATATTTTAATCGATGGAGGAAATACATTCTTCCGTGATACAATGCGTCGTAATGAAGAACTTGCAAACTCAGGAATCAACTTCATCGGAACAGGTGTATCTGGTGGGGAAGAAGGAGCCTTAAAAGGACCTTCAATCATGCCTGGTGGACAAAAAGATGCATACGATTTAGTAGCACCTATTTTAGAAGAAATCTCTGCTAAAGCAGACGATGGTGCTCCATGTGTGACTTACATTGGACCAAACGGAGCAGGTCACTACGTAAAAATGGTTCATAACGGAATCGAATATGGGGACATGCAATTAATCGCTGAAAGTTACGATATCCTACGTCGTGTGGGTGGATTATCTGTAGAAGAATGCGCTGAAGTATTCAAAGAATGGAACCAAGGCGAATTAGATAGCTACTTAATCGAAATCACAGCGGACATTTTAACGAAGAAAGATCCTGAAACAGGTCGTCCAATGGTTGACGTAATCATGGATACTGCTGGAAACAAAGGTACTGGTAAATGGGCTTCACAAAGCGCATTAGACTTAGGGGTGCCACTTCCATTAATTACTGAATCTGTATTTGCACGTTTCGTTTCAACATTGAAAGAAGAACGTGTTGCAGCAAGTAAAGAATTAGCAGCAACTAAGATTCCTGAATTAACAAATTCAGAACGTCAAGCTTTAATCGAACAAGTTCGTAAAGGATTATATTTCTCTAAAATTATGAGTTACGCTCAAGGA
>CALHQV010000246.1 GCA_938038035.1 uncultured Gemella sp.
TCTTCTTATTGTTTATTCTGGGGAAGACTTAAAAGACCTAAATTCTAACAAAGTGTATATGATAACTCATAGACGCAGTGGTTTATTGATATCTAAATTCACTTTATAAAAGCTTTTTAGATATCTAATAAACTGTGCGGGGGTGACTCTGAAAAATCGATTTCTACGAAATCACGATTTTTGAGTCACTCCCTTTCTAATTGATAGTGAGGTGATTGAATGAGCAAAGTTGCAGGTAAGGTAACGAAAGTTGAAAGCAAAGGATTATATATAAAGCTAGAAAATGGTAAAGATGCATTTTTACCAAAGGAAAATATGTTTATAGGTAAAAAGAAAAAGCTAGAAGAGATTTTTTCTGTTGGTTTTGTTATTAAAGCCGAGGAGAAAAGTACAAAGGATTCTTTAGTGATTTTAACGCAAAAAGAGTTGAAACAAGCAGAAGGTGAGAAAAAAGTAGAGAAAAACTCTAAAGAAAAACAGAACAAAAAGAAAAACAAACCGAAATCACCGATTAAAAAAGAAGCTAAAGAACAACCTGAAGTTCAGAAAAAACAAGAAGTGCAGGAAGAAAATCAGGAGCCTAAACAGGAGACAAAAACTCTAAAAGATTTGAAAAAACTTCAATTTATAGGGAATATGAAAATTTCTGTAGGAAAAGGTAAGAAGAGTAATATTACCGAGCTATCTGAGGAGAAAGAGGAGAAAAAAGAGATTCCTCCAGCGCCAGAAGGATTACTAGAAGATATAATTGCGACGACAAAGCAAGCTGAAGTTAAGTTCGAAAAAATTAAGAAAGGTCTTCAGGAGAGAGGTTATCTAGATGGACATTAATATTTTATGGCAAAAAAATGATAAAATAGCACTAGGTCTGTCAGGGGGAGTGGATTCTATAGCTTTATTTCATCTACTTGTTACAGAGTACAAAGAGAGTTATAAAGAATTAGTGGCGTTCCATATAAATCATGGTCTAAGAGAACAGTCTTATGAAGAAGCTGAGTTCGTAGAAAATTTTGTCAAAAACTATAATGTTAAGTTCTACAAAAAAGAGCTAAATATGAAAGATTTAGTAAGAGATAGTCATACTTCAGAGGAAATGCTCGCAAGAAAACTACGTTATGAAGCCTTTGAGGAGATGTCTTCATTAGAAGGCGGTGTGAAGTTAATAACTGCTCATCACAAAAATGATCAGGTAGAAAATATCCTTATGAGACTACTTAGTGGACGTAGTATGGATTATAACTTGATGATAGAAGAGAAGACAACTATTGGTAAGCTAGAAGTTTATCGTCCATTATTAAATGTATTAAAAGCAGACCTTGAGCAGTATGCTGATAAAAACGACTTAAAATACTATGTTGATTCAACAAACTTTGATACTGATTATACAAGGAATAATATAAGGCATAATATTGTACCATTGTTAAATGATGTAAATGCTGCGAGTTTTGATAATTTGATTAATTTTTCTAGTTATTATCAAAATATTAATGCTGAGTTAAAACATAAAGTATTAGAGGCTAAAAATGACTATGTGATTTCACTAGAAGAAGATAAAGTCGAATTAGATAAAGAAAAATTATTAAAAAACACCAAAGAAGAGATTTATTTCTTGCTAAGAGATATATTAGCAAATAATTTTGGTATTTTTGATGTAAAACAAAGGGCTCTTTTTACAATAATAGAAGACTTAAAAAGTAAAAATAACAATAAAAGTTATGATTTGAAAAATAATTTAAAAATTATTAGCGAATATAATAGTATTTATATTCATAAAATCGAAAAAAAATGTTATAATGATAAGATAGAATTAATAATAGATGAAGTGGATATTAATAAAGTTTATACATTTCATCAGAGTAATTTTCTAATAACAACAACTAACAACTCATCTGAGGTTGGATTTAATAAAGAAGATTTGCCTTTAATAGTTACGACTAAGAGGGATGGCGATAGGATTCAAAGAGGTAAGGTTAGCAAAAAACTTTCACGCCTTTTTATCGATGAAAAGATTCCCAAGGAACTTAGAGACAAACTTCCAGTAATTCGCAACAAAGATGGGGTTTTAGGAGTTTTAGGAATAAATACTAAAGTCAACAAAAACAAAAAATATGATTATTATATAAACACGAAAGGATAAAACAGTGGAAAATTTATTAAAAGATATCGAGAAAGTTCTATTTACACACGAGGACATCGTTGTTGCTAGTAAAAGAATTGCTAAACAAATTGAAGAGGATTATGCAGATAAATGCCCTGTTCTAATTTGTACATTAAAAGGAGCACTACCTTTTATGGCAGAACTTTTAAAACACATTGACATTCACGTAGTTACTGACTTTATGGATGTATCTAGTTATCACGGAGGAACTGAATCTTCTGGTGTAATCAAAATCAAAAAAGATTGTGGAATGGATATTGAAGGACGTCATGTAATTATCGTTGAAGATATCGTAGATACAGGAAGAACTCTTAAAGCGCTTATCGAAAACTTAAAAGAAAGAAACGTTGCTTCAGTAGCATGTGCTTCACTAGTAGATAAGCCAGAAACTCGTGTAGTTGATGTTGAAGCTGATTACATCGGTATAGTTTCACCAAATGAATTCCTAGTAGGATTTGGTTTAGACTATGATGAAAGATATAGAAACTTACCTTATATCGGTGTTCTAAAAGAAGAAATTTATTCATAATAATATTTTAATCAAAAAAGGTCAAAATATTAGTCAAACTTTAGTTATATATGGTAAAATAAATTATGTTTAGAAAAATGATAGGAGGAAGATTGTCTATATGAATAATAAA
This sequence comes from uncultured Gemella sp., assembly GCA_938038035.1. GTDB lineage: Bacteria > Bacillota > Bacilli > Staphylococcales > Gemellaceae > Gemella. Next base: position 2,800 of record CALHQV010000246.1, read on the forward strand.
AAAAGACAAAACCCTATCCTTGGTATGCTTGCATTAATCGTAATCGCGATTGGATTATTTGCATATTGGCAGCAAGACTTACCTGGGACAACTGAAAAAATAGACTATGCTAAACTTGTTCAGACTATTAAGGACGACAAGGTTAAAGAAATAAGTCTACAAAGAAAAGATGAGAACTACAATGTTAAAGGTACTTACACAGATGGTAATAAAAACTTCGAGAGTGTAGTTGCAGCATCTGATTCTGAAGTACAAAAACAAATTAATGAAAAAGCTAAAGATGGAAAATTAAGTGTAGTAGAGTATAAACCAGCTGAAAAAACTGGAGCAATTCTATCATTCTTAGGTAACATTATTCCGCTTATCTTGTTTATGGGTGTTTTAGTTTTCTTTATGACACAAATGCAAGGTGGCGGTGGAGGCAAAGTAATGAGCTTCCAAAAATCTAAAGCTAAAAAAATCGATGGTGGAGAAGCGAAAGTTACATTTGATGATGTAGCTGGAGCTGATGAAGAAAAACAAGAACTTGCTGAAATGGTTGAGTTCTTAAAAGATCACCGTAAATTCACTAAGATGGGTGCTAGAATCCCTAAAGGTGTCCTACTTGAGGGACCTCCGGGGACTGGTAAAACTTTACTAGCTCGTGCTGTAGCTGGTGAGGCGAAAGTACCATTCTTCTCAATCTCAGGATCTGACTTCGTTGAGATGTTCGTAGGGGTTGGGGCAAGTCGTGTTCGTGACCTATTCAAAGAAGCTGAAAAGAATGCGCCATGTATCATTTTCATCGATGAGATTGATGCTGTAGGACGTAAACGTGGAAGCGGAGTAGGTGGAGGAAATGACGAACGTGAACAAACTCTTAACCAACTTCTTGTTGAAATGGATGGATTCGATGGTGAAAAAGGTATTATCGTAATTGCGGCTACTAACCGTGCTGACGTATTAGATAACGCCCTTAGAAGACCAGGACGTTTTGACAGACAAATTAAAGTTTCTACACCTGATGTAAAAGGTCGTGAAGCTATTCTTAAAGTACATGCTAAAAACAAACCACTTGCTAAAGGTGTTGACCTTCGTTCATTAGCAGAAAAAACTCCAGGATTCTCTGGTGCGGATCTTGCTAACATCCTTAACGAAGCGGCATTATTAGCAGCTCGTGAAAATAAATCTAATATCGAAAAAGAAGACTTAGATGAAGCAATGGACAGAGTAATAGGTGGTCCAGCTAAACGTAGTAGAGTATACACTCCAAAAGAAAAACGCTTAGTAGCTTACCACGAGGCAGGTCACGCAATCGTAGGTATGGTACTTGATAGTGCTGATAAAGTACAAAAAGTTACTATTATACCACGTGGTGATGCTGGTGGATATAACCTTATGATTCCGGAAGAAGAAAAATACTTCCAAACTCGTACAGATTTAATCGACAAAATTTGTGGATTACTTGGTGGACGTGCTGCAGAGCAAATCTTCTTTAACGAAGTATCTACAGGAGCTCACAATGACTTCGAACGAGTAACAGCTATTGCTCGTGCGATGGTTACAGAATACGGTATGAGTGAGGCTGTAGGACCAATGCAAGCCCCATTCCACGATCCATATGGCGGACGTCAACTTTCAAGTATCGGTAACTACTCAGAAGAAATGCTGAAAGAAATCGATAACGAAGTTCGTAAAATTATTAACGAATGTTATGCTAAAGTTCTTCACATTATTGAAACTCACAGAGAACAATTAGAACTTATTGCGCAAACACTTATTGAAGTTGAAACAATCGATAGAAAAGAAATCGTTGCTCTTTACCAATTTGGAAAAATGCCAAAAGACTTAGACGAAAGAGAAGCAGATCAACTAGATAAAGTAGTTAATAAGAAATACTACGAAGAAGAAGCTCGTAAAGCTAAAGAAGAAGCTGAGAAAAAAGCTCAGGAAGAGGTTAAAAACGAAGAAGATAAAGTTGAAAAGGTTGAAGAAAAAGACCTAGAAGACGAATCAAAAGAAAAACCTTCTGACGAAGAATAAAGAATAAACCCTAGATTTGGAATTAACCAAGTCTAGGGTTTTGTTTTACTCTTTTGAAAAGTCATTATATTGGTGTTTAGATGGTATTCACAATCTAAAGTGAGCGATAAATGAGCGATAAATGAGCGATAAATTTTTATTTATGATATAATAAATAAAGAAGTTAAATTTAGGAGAAGGCTATGAAACCACCATTTACCATTACGAGTACTATTCTTAATTATCTTATAGAGATTTCTAAAGCATTAGGTAATCTAGAAATAGAAACAAAGAAAAACTTACATTTAAGAAAAGAAAATAGAATCAAGTCTATTCACTCATCTTTAGCAATAGAGAATAATAGTTTATCAATAGAACAAATTACAGCGATTATTGATGGAAAGAGAGTCTTAGGAGATCCAAAAGAAATAAAAGAAGTAAAGAATGCATATGAGGCTTATGAAAAAATATTGAATTTAGACCCCTATAGTGAGAAAGATTTTTTACTTGCTCATAAATTATTAACTACAGAAATAGTAGGACAATCGGGAAAATATAGAAATTCAGATGTAGGAATTTTTGACGAAAAGGGGAATATGGTTCATCTAGGAGCAAGACCTCAGTTTATAGGTGATTTAATGAGGGAATTATTTGAATGGGGACGTAAAGATGATACTCCAGCACTTGTGAAGAGTTGTGTATTCCATTATGAAATAGAGATGATTCACCCCTTTGAAGATGGAAATGGAAGAATGGGAAGGTTATGGCAAAATGTTATATTAGCTAATTGGAATCCGTTGTTCAGTTGGATTCCTATTGAAACGATAATATACGAAAATCAACAACAGTATTATAAGGTTTTAGCGCAGGCAGATAGGAATAATAATTCAACAGTATTTATTGAATTTATGCTAGGTGTTATATTAGAAACTCTACTGGCATATAAGGAGCCTGATGATAAGACAAAAGAATTGTCTAAAGCAGAACAAGATGTTTTTGAAAAGATAAAAGAGTATTTAAAAAATGAGAAATATATTACTGTAGCAACAGCTTGCGAACTAATAGAAAAATCTAAGCCAACTGCAAGAAGATATATTGCAAAATTTGTTGAGTATGAACTATTGGAATCTCACGGAGAAAACAGAGATAGAAGATATTCGTTGAAAAAATAAATAAAAAGATATCAGAAAGAAACATGAAAACCGATTTTAGATCCGATTAACTTTCTGATATCTTTTATTTTTTATCTCACTTTTCTTCTCGTAAAGAAGTGGACTGTTGAAATTACTAGTGCAAGAATAATTATATAAATCACTTGAGAAAATACTAATGAAGTAAAGTGATTTTTCAGGATAAATATATTAACTCCCACACCTATAATTGCAGCTATACTTAACATAGAAAGTAGTGCAACTTTATATTTGTTAAGAGGTAGGCTGACTTTGGCAACCATACATAATCCATTTATTAACGCAAGAAGGAAACAGATGAATTTCGCTTGTGAATTATCTGTGATAGCGAAGTTTGTCAGTAGTACTGTAGCTACTAAAATAGCACCACCGATCGCAGCGTTTGTCAGTATGTCTTTCATGAAGTTATTACTCACTTTTTCCTTATTCGCTTCAAAAGTTAGGAAGAATGATGGAATACCGATTGTTATCGCTGAAATTATCGTAAATTGAATCGGTATAAAAGCAAACTCCAAGGCGAAGATTACACTAAGTATTGAGAAGACAATCGAGAAGAATGTCTTTGTTAGGAATAGTGAAGCTACCTTTTGAATGTTATTAATAACACGACGACCCTCCATAAGTATATCGTAGAATACTCCGAAGTCATCTGTTAAAAATACGATGTTTGATACACTTTTTGCAGCACTAGTAGCACCATTCATAGCAAAACTAATATCAGCTTTTTTAAGAGCAAGTACATCATTAACACCATCTCCGCTCATAGCGACAGTCTTTCCAGCTTTTTGTAATACGGCTACCATTTTCTGTTTTTGTTCAGGGGTAACACGTCCAAAAATATCATTCTCAAGAACAGTTTTTTCAAAATTTTCTTCAGTTACTTTAGTCATATCAATAGCTTTAGCATCTTCTTTGAAACCAGCTTTCTTAGCGACACCGTACCCGGCTATATGGTTATCTCCACTGATTATTTTTACTTCAACACCTTGTGATTCAAAGTATTTGAATGTTTCTTTTGTGTTTTCTTTTATTTCATCCGATAGAACTACATGTCCCACGAGTTTCATATTAGTAGGAATGTTTGTACTGTCTTCAGTATAGGCTAGTGATAAAATTCGATAACCTTCTTTTTTCAGATTCTCATAATATTCATCCATTTCATCTGAGAAGCCTAAAAATTCATATGCCCCGAAGAAATATGTTCCACCGTTTTTTAGTTTTATAAATGAATATTTATTTTTACTAGAAAAGGCTCCTAATTCTTCTACATTCCATTGTTTTTTACACGTTAGATGGTTCTTTAAAGCTCTTGAAGTTGCATTTTCATCATCAAAATATGCAAGGTAACTTGATAATTTTTCTGCAACTTCGTCATCAATTTCTACAACATTCATATTACCTGTAGTAATAGTTCCTGTTTTATCGAAACAAAGAACATCTACTCTAGCAAGAGTTTCCACGCAGTATAATTCTTGAACTAGAACTTTCTTTTTAGCAAGCTTCATCGCAGCAACTGCAAGAGAGACGCTGACAAGCAAGATTAAACCTTCTGGAATCATACCTACTAAAGCTCCAGCACTACGAAGAACTATTTCTACATAACCACGTCCTAGGCTAGCACCACGCATGTATAGCATAATTGCGACAGGAACTAATAGAATAGATATAACTTTTAAGATTTTATCCATATAGTCACGAAGCTTAGATGGATATTTCTTAAATTCCTTAGTACTTTTAGCAAGCTTATTAATATAGCTATCTTCTCCGACAGCAATAGCTCTTACTAAACAACTACCACTAACTACGTTACTCCCACTCATTACTTTGTCACCAGTAGTTTTAAAGATATTGTCACTTTCACCAGTTAATAGTGATTCATCGACCTCGATACTACCTTCGATGATTTCAGCATCAACAGGAACTTGATCTCCGAGATTTAAGTGTAGATATTCTCCAAGGACAATTTCTTCAGAATCTATATTTTTTATTTCATTATCACGATTTACTCGGTATTTACTTCTACCTAGCAAACTCAACTTTTCAAGGGCATTTTTTGAACGAACTTCTTGAAAAATACCAATTGCAGTATTTATAGTGATTACACCTAAAAATAACATATTTTCAAATCTAAGTGTTGTAGCTATAAATGCTGCTAAGACTAAGTTCATAGCATTGAAAAAAGTAAAAATATTAGAAAAGATAATCTCTTTAGTAGTTTTATAAGGTTTTATTTCACTAATATTTTTTTTCGCTTTAGTTACTTCTTCACTAGTTAAATATTTCATTCTACCTCCGCCATAACTATATTTTTTAATTAGTTTCTATTTTATCACACTTTAGTATAGTTTGGAAAATTAAAGTACAGTTAATTTCCTAGGAAATATTCTCCCACCTATATATAAACTGAAAAAAATAATATCGTTATATTTTTGTGCATATAATTACTATCGAATATATAAAAATATAGAGAGGTAGTTCGTTCTATTAAGGTAA
>CALHQV010000247.1 GCA_938038035.1 uncultured Gemella sp.
AATACCCTAAAACTAATAAATTTATATCCTGATAACAATCCAAAAAATAAATGCCCAGCCTCATGAACTATGATCTGCAATATAAAGGCTATTACTCCTGCTATTAAGAACAATATAATATTTGGTTTATCAACCCTCGAAAGTGAATCTCCTGCTATCTTACCAACTGCATATCCTATTAGTCCACCAACAATCATAATTCCTAATATTTGTAACAATCCATTAATAATCTTTTTCTTCATAAATTATCCTCCTATTCAACTTTTTCATGAATATAATTCATTATTTCGCTAACATTTTCAATATTTTCGTCAACTAATATATACATCCATTCTCCCATAGCAGTTGCAAATATTCCTGGTACTCTATCGATTAAACGTAGTTCTTTAGAATATCTATTATAAATATCTTCATTAGAATATTTATAAGCATACTTGTCACGTCTTGATAAAGCAATACCATTAAAGTTATTTTTCACTTTTTTCGGTGAATTACCAACTACAATATCAGCATACATTTCAAATAAATCACATTCATAAGTATGATTATATAAATCAACTGTATACCCTCCAGCTATTCGGTTATTATATTCAAGTGCAATATAATCATTATTAGGTAATTTGAAAAATTCGATATGGAAGAACCTTTCCTTCATTCCAAACTCTTTAATAATATTTCTACCATATTCTTTTAATTTAGGATTAATTTCTCTAGAAATTATGTTTCCATAATCCAAACTATCGTTTAATAAATCTAAAGTAGGTTTTGTATAATAAAAACTTGTTTCAAAAACAACTTCACCTTTAGAATCAATTAACCCATCATAGGTGCAAAGGACGCCATTATCTACATAACTTTCAATGAAGTACACAACGTCTTGGCTCCATTGATTTTTAAAATTTTCAACATCTTCTTTTGAGATTAATTTAAACGTATTATTAGCTCCTACTCCATTATCAGGTTTAGCAATTACTGGTAGTTTAATATCTTTTATCGCTTTTTCAAATTCTTTAATGTTTTTTACAGCTCGCCCCTTAGCAACTGGTACTTTAGCTTTAATAAATCTTTCTTTCATTTTCGATTTATACTTTGTAAAATCTAAATTTTTAGGTTTTACTCCTGGAATATTAAATTGTTCTCGTATTAGTGAATCCAACGTTAACCAATGCTCATTATTAGACTCAACCCTATCTATAACACCGTGTTTATATATTAAGAACGCCACTCCTCTTAATACTTCTTCATAATTTTCTAAATCATTTACTCTGTAATATTCGGTTAGAGAATTCTTTAATCCATCTGTAAGATTGTCATAATTTTCACTACCTATACCTAATACTCTAACTCCTTTTTCAACCAACCTCTTAGCGAAACTTTCCTGTGAAGTCGGAAAATTTGGTGATACTAATAAATAATTCATAATAATCCCTTCTTTCCTAATTTTATTAATTAGTTTACCATAAAGTTTACTAATTTTCCAACGAAAACATAAAAAAATATGAATCATCTTCTCAATGTTCGGAAAATGATTCATATTACATTTTATTCTTTTACATTTACAGTCAAGTTTTGTAAATATGTTTTAAATGATGAGTTAACCTCTTCACTCAATCCTTTAGTAGCATTTAAATCCACTGTAATTTCTACTTTTTCATTATAAGTTTGTGTCATAATTATATTACTTAATACACAAATATTAGAGACTAAGCCACAAAACTCTACTTCTTTATAGTCACTTCTTGAAATAAACTTTGCTAGATCTATACTTCCGAAAGAAGTTTTATTAAACACTTTCTTAGCTTGTTTTTCATATCCTGCTACTTTTCCATATAGATTATGACCTTCACTGTCTATTATACAATGTTCAATAGGTAAATGTTTACCTTCTCTGGTTGTAAGATAATTAGTATAGTGTGTGTCTTTTGTGAAGATTACATCTTGACCATCTTTTAAATACTCGTCAATTTTATTAGCTATTACTTGATCTAGTAGTTCTGCTGTTTCAAATCCTAAAGCACCATCTACAAAGTCCTTTTGATAATCGACTACTACTAATAATTTATCAGTAGTATCGTGTTTTAACAATACTCTTAAATATAGTAAGAATGCTACCAACGCTAAAAATCCTAAACAATAAAATATTATATCGGATTTGAATTTTGGATTCGCTCTTTCATCTAATACCACAAATTTCAGTAATACAGCAGCATCTAACAATAATAGAACTAGCAGATATTTCATTCTTTTTCTGAAGTATACAACAAAATCTTTTGCACCCAAGTTTTTATAAATTAAGTAGATAAATAATGCTGCTATTGCTAAAATGAACAACATTGTTCCATACTTATGTAGTAATTTAAATGCGTGAGGTGCACTTGGTCCTAATACATATCCTAGTGTTATAAACACAACCACCCAGAATACTCCACCAATTGTTGAATATATATGGAATTTTTTAGCATCTATACGTGAAATCCCAGAAAAATATCCAAGTATATGTCTTACACCTGGTAAGAAATATGCGATAACTATTACAATATTTCCAAATTTGTTAAAAAATTCAGCGGCCTTTGTCATCCTATAAGGTGTAAGACCTATATACATACCGTATTTATCAACTGCTTTTGTTCCTAATCTTCTACCTATTTCGTAAGAAAATTGCATTCCTATTACCGTTCCTAAGGCACTTGCAATAATCATCCCTATATAACTACCATGATTATTATAAGCCATAACACCGGCTAAGACCATCATTGTTTCACCTGGTAGAGGTAAGGCTGCAAATTCCAATATAAGCGAAACGAATAATATTACATATACATGTTCAGTTAATAGTTTAAATAA
>CALHQV010000248.1 GCA_938038035.1 uncultured Gemella sp.
TACAGTTAGAATATAGATATAAAAGAATAATAAAACACACTAATATAGTTACTACAGACACTTCTAATATTGAAAATACAATTAAAGAACTTTTTGAATTAGCAAAAGACATAAATGTTGTAACCATCGATGAAAATATTAATATAAAAGTATCAAAAAAATTCAAAATAAGTGTAAATAGAAAGAAAACAGCTACTAAAGCTATTTCATTTGAACATAATAAGAAAAAAGATTATTTCTTAGATGAGAAACAAAAATATCCATTTTTAATTGAGCTTGGAATTCAAAATAAAGAGGGTAAGGTTGTTAAAAGTAAATACAATAAATTCAAACAGATAAATAAATATCTTGAATTTATTAAACAAGCTACTACTCAATTAGATTCTAATAAACAGATTACAATTCTAGACTTTGGTAGTGGTAAAAGTTACCTAACATTCTCTACCTATTATTATTTAACTGAAGTTCTTAATATGAATGTGAAGATTATTGGAATCGATCTAAAAAAAGAGGTTATTGAACATTGTAACAATATAGCTGAAAAACTTAATTTTTCTAATCTTAGCTTTATTTATGGTGACGTTATCGACTACGAAAATAAAGATGAAATAGATGTGGTTATAAGTCTTCATGCTTGTAATACTGCGACTGACATAGCTATTCTAAAAGCTCTTGGTTGGAAGGCAAAAGTATTCTTCGCAGTTCCTTGTTGTCAGAAAGAAGTCAACAGTCAACTTAATGACGAATTTCTTCCGTTTATGTTAAAACATGGAATAGTAAAAGAAAAATTCTCTACACTTCTTACGGATTCTGTTCGTAGTGAAGTCTTAGAAGCATTCGGATATAAATCTGATATAGTTGAGTTTATATCTGCCGAGAACACACCTAAAAATCAGCTTATCCGAGCTTATAAAACAACAAATACTATCGATAAAGATAAATTGTCCAATATAGAAAAATTCACTTCATCTTTAAATGTTAAGATGTTCTTACTAGATGAAGTAAAAAAACTAATATAAAGAAAAAAGCACTAGCTCTTACTTGAGAGCTAATGCTTTTTGTTATTCTAAGAATTATAGTTCACTGAAATCGTAAACTTTACCTTCTTGTCTATTCGGTAATACAGCCGCAATTACTAAACAAACTACTGCTGGTACTAACCATTCTAAACTTTGAGCTGCTAGAGGAAGTTTTGCGATTAGACCACTTAAAGCAGCTACTTTAAATGTACTTCCTACTACAGAAAGAATAGAGATTAGTGTAACTACCGCCATTGTTAATTGCATCCCTAATTTAGATAATGCAACGTATTTGTTAACAATAACTATTAATACTAATGCGATTGTGATTGGGTATAAGAATAATAGCATTGGTACTGAGAATTGGATAACACTTTGTAATCCAACGTTTGCAATAGCAAATCCTACAACTGTGAATAATGTTGCATACGTTTTGTATGAAAGTTGCGGAAATTTTTTGTTAAAGAATTCTGAAGTCGCCACGATTAATCCTACTGTTGTAGTGAAACATGTAAGAATTACCATAATTCCTAAGAACATACTTCCAAAGTTACCGAATAATTGACGAGCTGATTCAGATAATACATATGCACCTTTGTTAATTTTAGCGTTAGCAAGCACATCCGCAGGAACTGCAAATTTGTTACCTAATAATCCTAATCCAACGTATAAAATACTGAACCCAATACCTGTTGCAATACCAGCAATCCATACACTTGATAAAAATTCTTTTTTATCCTTGAAACCTAATTGTTTTAGAGCGCTCATTGCAATGATACAGAATGCTACCGCAGCAAGTGCATCAAGTGTGTTGTATCCTTCAATAAATCCTGTTCCAAATGCTAAACCACTAGTAGCATAAGTTTTAGCAGCTTCTCCTGTTGAGTTGAATTTAGAAACTCCTAAAATTACTAAAATTACGATTAATAAAGCAAAAATAGGTGTTAAAACTTTACCTACACTATTTAAAATCTTAGTTGGGTTTACCGCTAATAAGAACGCACATACAAAATAAATAATTGTAAAAATTAATAACCATGGTAAACTACTTCCAGCTACAACTGGTGCTACTCCAATATCAAATGCAGTTGCTGCAGTTCTTGGGATTGCAAAAAGTGGTCCAATTGATAAATAAAGTAAAACTAAGTACGCTGTTGAGAATAAGGGTGAAATCTTTTCATCCATCTCTGCTCCATAACCATTTGGATTAAGTGCTCCTACAATAAGTGTAACGATAGCTATACCTACTCCTGAAACAACAAATCCTAAAATTGCTGGCCAAAAGTTTCCTCCTGCACTTACTCCAAGCGCTGGTGGAAAGATTAAGTTTCCAGCACCAAAAAAGATACCAAATAATAACAATCCGGTTAATAAACCTTTTTTCATATATAATATTTCCTTTCTTAATTTATATAGTATATCTATAATACTATATCTCTCAAAAAAAGGCAAACACTTTTTTAAAAATAATTAAG
>CALHQV010000249.1 GCA_938038035.1 uncultured Gemella sp.
GCTTTTCCTTCGTATAAAAGTTTCATTATTTTTTTCCCCCTTTGAAGTAATTCACACCGTTTTTGAAAATATCTTGTTTAACTTTAATTGTATTTGTTTTATATAATGTAGCTCCGTATCTTTCGCTGTGTCCCATTTTTCCTAAGATAAGTCCATCTTCACTTACTAATCCTTCAGTAGCTAGAACAGAGCCGTTAGGATTGAAACGACCGTTTAATGTGGCATTCCCATCGAAATCACTATATTGGAAAGCGACAAAATGTTTAAATTTGTTAATATAAAGTCCTACAACTTTACCTTCACCATGACTGAACACTACTTCGTGTTGATCTCCAATATTAAAATCTTGTAACCAAGGTGAGTTTGTATTAGCTACACGAGTAAAGGCTGTAGTTGAAATATGTTCGTAACTATCATTTCTGTATAGTGTTAAGTCATCTTCTGCCAACTCTCTAACCTCTCCATAAGGTAGTAATCCTGATTTAAGCAATGCTTGGAATCCATTACACACACCTAAGATTAATTTTTTCTGAGCAAGGTGTTTATGAATCGCATCTTTAACTTTTTCATTTTTTAAGAAGTTTACAATGTATTTAGCACTTCCATCTGGTTCATCCCCACTCGAGAATCCACCAGGGAACATAATTATATGAGATTCTTCTATAGCTTTAGTAAATTCTTCTATAGATTGTTCAATATCATTTTCACGTGTATTTCTAATAATTACTGTAATAGGTGTAGCTCCAGCTTCTAAGAAGGCTTTTTCACTATCGTATTCACAGTTTGTACCAGGGAATACTGGAATAACTACTTTTACATCTTCTACATATTCTGGATAATATTTTTTCTCTTTATATTCTGTATGAAGATTTTCAACATTACCTTTATCTTCATTTTGATATAATGGATAAACTTTATTTAGTGTTTTTGTATATGCTTCGTAAATATCTTTATGCATAAACACTTCTTTGTTAATTATAATTCTTTCACTAACTTTTCCTAATTTTTCAAACGGTAGTTCTACCGTTGCTTCTACTACAAGAGACGCTGGATCAAAGTTAAGAATGTTTTCTTTTTCAACTTCAAAACCTAGATCATTACCTAGTGACATTTTCACTAATGAAGCGGCAATACTTCCTTCTTCTTGTACATATGCAGATACTATCTTGCCTTCTTTAATATACTTATGAACAAGTTCGTAATTTTCTAAAGTTTTCTTAATATCAGGATATCCTTTTTCATCTTTTTCTACAGGAACATAGTATAAACTATTGCCAACTTGTTTAAGTTCAGGAGTTATTACATCAGATATTTTTACAGGTGTACAAGCAAATGAAATTAATGTCTCAACTACATTTAAATCGTTGAAAGTACCTGACATACTATCTTTACCACCGATACTTGGTCTACCAATTTCTTTTTGAGCGTAAATACTTCCTAATAAACTTTGAGTAACTTTACCCCATTTAGTACTATCAGTACCTAATTTTTCGAAGTATTCTTGGAATGAGAAGTACAAGCTATCTTTATTTCCACCTACTGCGTAAACTTTTGCTACTGATTCTAACACCGCATAAATAGATGATAGGAATGGTGAGTAATATGAAATTTTTGGAATAAATCCATAAGTTAAGATTGTCGCTGTATCACTTGTTGTATGTAATGTTGGTAAAGCTTGAACACTCGCTTGAACTGGTGTAAGTTTATGTTTACCTGCAAAAGGCATAAGTACTGTAGTTACACCAATAGATGAGTCGAATTTTTGAGCAAGACCTTTTTGACAAGTTACATTTAACTCACCTAATTCACTTAAAATATTTTCACGAGTTACTTCTTTATTTAAGAATGGATTAGAACCCTTATTATCTTTTATCATTACAGATGATTTTTGACGAACACCACTTGTTTCTAGAAAATCAGCACTCATATCAACAACTTTCTCATCGTTGTAATACATTTCTAACCTACGTCTATTAGTTACATTGGCAACATGAGCGTACTCAATATTTTCTTTCTCACATTCACGAACAAATGCATCATAATCTTTCTTATCAATAGCTACTGCCATACGTTCCTGAGATTCACTCGTAGCAAGTTCTGTAGCATTCAATCCTTGATATTTAGTAAGAACTTTTTCTAAATGAATTTCAATACCGTCAGAAAGTTCACCGATAGCTACACACACACCACCAGCACCGAAGTCATTACATTTTTTAATAAGTCTTGTAACTTCTGGTTTTCTAAATAAACGTTGTAACTTACGTTCTTCAGGCGCATTACCTTTTTGAACTTGGCTAGACATTGTATTTAATGAATCGTTAGTATGTTCTACACTTGAACCACTCGCACCTTGAATACCATCACGACCAGTTCTACCACCTATCATTACAACGATATCACCATCAACAAGAGTCTCACGTTTATAATCTCCGTCCTTAACAGCTCCGACTACAGCACCAACTTCCATATGTTTAGCTACATAACTATCATCATATAATTCACGAACAAAAGTAGTCGCAAGCCCAATTTGGTTACCGTATGATGAATTACCGTGTGCAGTTCCTTTAGCTATATCTACTTGAGGCAGTTTGTGTTTTAAAGTATCTTCACGTTTTTGTAATACATTACCACTTCCTGAAATACGCATAGCTTGATATACGTAACTACGTCCTGATAGTGGGTCTCTAATAGCTCCCCCTATACAAGTACTAGCTCCTCCGAATGGTTCGATTTCACTTGGGTGGTTATGAGTTTCATTTTTGAATTGGATTAACCAACGTTCTTTTTCACCATTATTTTCTATAGTAGTAAAGAATGAACATGCATTAATTTCTTCACTTACTTCAATATTTTCATCTTTCAATACTTTTACATGATATTTACCAATAATACTCGCCATATCCATAAGCGTGATAGGTTTATCGTTACGGTCAAGTTCACTTCGGACATTTAAGTAATAATCAAATGCATCTTGCATCTCTTTTTGGAAAAGTTCTGATTCAATTTTAACTTCATCCAACACAGTTTCGAATGTAGTGTGTCGGCAGTGGTCACTCCAGTAACAATCTAATACGTAGATTTCAGTTTCAGTTGGTACGCGACCTTCTTTTTTGAAGTAATCTTGAATAAATACTAAGTCTTCAATATTCATCGCTAGAGAAAATTCTTTTTTAAGACCAAGTAATGAATCTTTGTCAAACTCTAAAAACCCAGCTAAATCTTTTAGTGGTTTTGGAGTAGAATCTAATGTAAAGTCAAGATTTGATAAGTCTTTCTTACGAGCTTCTATAGGGTTTACTAAATAACTTTCAACAAGTTCTAATTGTTCATCTGTTAATTGTTTATTAAAAAGAACTAGCTTACCACTTCTTACAGTTGCTTTACTCTTAGAGTTAAGCAATCTTATGCTTTCTTTTGCGCTGTCAGCTCTTTGATCGTATTGAGCCGGTAGAACTTCATAAGCAAAGTACTTCCCATCATTAAGCTCAATATCTTCAAATACTTCATCGACAACAATCTCAGAAAACACAGAAGTTTTAGCTAGTTCATAAGTTTCTTCATCAATATTAAAGACATCATAAATTACATACAACTCTACAGAGTCAAGACCTAGATTAAACTCTAAGTTCAAGTTATCTCGTAATTGTAATTCTTCCTTATTATATCCATTACGTTTCTTTACAAAAATTCGTTTATTAGTCATGTTTTCCTCCTAAAATTACATCACCGTAAAAATTAATATGTCCTATTTTTCTGTCTTGGCGTTGTTCTTTTTCATATAAGTGTAAGTAACCACCATTATTTTTATACACATCTATATAATAATCTAAGTCTTGACCTAGGATATTATATAATGTCGTTTCTTTATTCTCTATCTTACCGACTTTCAAACCGCATATTGCCTCAATATGAGCTCTAAATTGACTCTTAGTTGCACTCTGCATCGTTATATGTCCTGAATTGTGAACTCGTGGTGCTATTTCATTAAAAATCACCCTACCTTTACTTATAAAAAACTCAACAGTAAGTACTCCGTAATAGTCAAAATTACTAAGAATTCTTTTCGTATACTCAATAGCTAGATTCTCTTGTTCTTTAGTTGCTGTAGTTGGCACTTTCGAACGATACAAGATATTATTTCTATGTTCATTTTCTACTACTGCGACGATATTAACCTCGTCTTTATCTTTAACCGCTACTACCGAAATTTCTTTATCAAGTTTAACGAACTCTTCTAGTAACGTATAAGACTCAACTTCTTCACTAGAGCTTATTTTTTTCTGACCTTTTCCATCATAACCAAAACGTACAGTTTTCATTAAATATGGTTTTGTTATTTCTACATTAGTATCTTCTTCAATATATATGTAATCCACCGTTGGAATATCGAGTTTTCTAGCAAATTCTTTTTCATAATATCTATGTTGAGTAATTCTCAGCACTTCTGCACTTTGTACAATATTATACTTTTTCTCTAGTTTTTCTAAAGAAGCGGCATCAATATTCTCAAATTCAAAAGTGATGACATCACTAACCGAACATAACTTTTCAACACTTGCGAAATCATTGAACTCAGCTTGAATAAAAATATCACTAAAAATTTTGGCACAACAACTGTCGCTAGGATCTAGAACAGCAATTTTATAACCCATCTCCTTAGCACTCATCGCAAGCATTCTTCCTAGTTGACCACCACCAATTATTCCAATAGTTTTTCCTGGTAATATCGTCTTAATCATAGTTTCATCTCTTCCAATACTATTCTTTCCTGTTCTTTCTTGAATTGTTCGTATTTATCAGCATACTTTTCATTAGTGATTCCTAGTATTGATAAGGCACTAATAGCCGCATTTTTAGCTCCAGCTACCCCTATTGCCATAGTTAAGACCGGAACACCTGCAGGCATCTGAACTATCGAATACAATGAGTCAACTCCACTAAGAATACTAGATTTAATCGGAACACCTATTACTGGTAATGTCGTCATAGAAGCAACCATCCCAGGGAGATGTGCTGCACCTCCTGCAGCCGCTATTATCAGAGAATAACCATTAGCCTTCGCATTCTTCGAAAATTCAACTAAAAGATCAGGCGTTCTATGCGCACTTACTACTTTTTTATCAAAAGGAATTTCAAACTCTTCTAACAACTTACAAGTTTCTTTCATCGTCGTATAATCCGACTTCGAACCCATAATCACCGCAACTTTCATACTTTAAGCTCCTTTTTCATTTTAAATGTACGTTTTTTAATAATTTATTTATGTAAAATATTTTTATCGTACGTCTACATTTCAAATTATACTACTTGTTTAAATATTTATCAAGTATAAATACGATAAAAATCGGATATTTTTATTTTT
>CALHQV010000250.1 GCA_938038035.1 uncultured Gemella sp.
TATAAGAAATATATTAATAAGGGGGATTCAGTACATGAAACCAAAAAAAATATTATCAGTACTTATGGCTGCTGGATTAGCATTTACTGCAGTTGGATGTAGTAGCTCATCTAATTCAACTTCACAAAATTCAAATCAACCTGCAGACTACGTAGCTGGTGTATCATTAGATAAACCAATAAAAGTAGATAAAGAAGCAGGTACTATAACAGTACTTACAAAAATCAACGGTAAATACTTCGATGAAGCCACAAGACATAACTCTGTAGAACAAAGTGGTACTAATGGTGCTAAGTCAATATTTACAGCATTTGCTAAACCTGAAGAATTTTACAACGCTCTAATTGAGATTGGTGCAAAACCTGGAAACAATATGACTGCAAATAATGCGACTACTACACATGTTGAAGGAACTCCTATTAAAGCTGAAATTACTTGGAACGGTGCTGACAAAAAATATGACATCAATGAAGTTGTAAAAGATAGTAACGGGAAACAAATCGATTTTCGTTTCGGTGGTAACTTGAAAAACGCTCTTGATAAAAACACAGGATGCTTATCTTGTTTAGATAGTTGCCCAGTAGGTATCATCTCTAATACTACTTATACTTATGGTGCTGTTGAAACTCGTAAAGAGGTTAAATTCACTGGTAACGAAGATATTCTTCCAGAGGATGGAACATATGCAGCTGTTATTTATAGCATTAAAAAGTAATAGCTATTCACAAGGAGAGATTAAATGAATCGATTAAGACTTTTATTTTATTTTACTAGTGTTGGTATAGCAGTTGGTTACTTCTTCGCTTTCCTTCTGTTCTTCTTCACACAATTTGAAATGTTAGCTGACCAAAGTCTTGTAATCTTTGTTTGGACTGTTTACGGGATAATGACAGGTTTGTATTTCAAACGTATTAATCGTAAGTATACATTCTTTATAATTGAAGCGATAATACTTTTAATGGCTATTTTTTCAGGTAAAACAAAAACACTATTATACATAGCGCGTGAAGTATTACATGCCAGCTCGCTTAACCAAGTTAAAATTCCATTTATTATTGCTGTGGTAGTTATTAATTTAGTAAACCTTTATATTATTTTAACACTTTCTAAATACCAAAAAGTTTATACTAAAGATGAACTTAAAGCATTAAAAGAAAAAGAAGTAAAACTTAGTGATTTAAGAGAAGTTGATCCAGAAGAGGAGAAAAAATTAAAAGCACAACGTAAAAAAGCGAGATATATTACACTTGCATGTTTTGCAATCTTCTTTGCAATATACTTTACAGTACCTAGTTTTAAAAACGGAATTAATACAGCCTTCTCAACACTGTCTCAATTCGATACAAATGCAGTAATCGAATACTTACGTGGTTGGGGCGCTTGGGCTGCGGTTGTCTCTGGAGTACTAATGGTACTTCAATCAATAGCTGCACCTATTCCAGCATTTTTAATCACGCTATCTAACGCTGCTATCTTCGGTTGGGTATTGGGAGCTGTATTATCTTGGTCAACTGCAATGATAGGGGCTGCATTATGTTTCTATATCGCTCGTGGATTAGGCCGTGATGTTGTAGAAAAACTTACAAGTAAGGGTGCTATGGCAAGTATTGACGTATTCTTCGAACGATACGGGGATAAAGCTATTCTTATTTGTAGATTATTACCATTCGTATCTTTCGACTTCGTTAGTTACGCTGCTGGTCTTACTAATATGAGTTTCTGGCGATTCTTCATAGCAACTGGAGTCGGACAATTACCAGCAACAATTGTTTATTCATATGTAGGTGGTACACTATCAGGTGGCGCTAGAAACCTATTCATCGGATTAATGTGCCTATTTGCACTATCAATCGTTATCGGTATTATGAAAAAAATCTACAACGACAAACACAAAAAAGAAGAAGAGCTTATCGCATCTTCTAACTAAAATATAAAAACAACTAGAAATGAAATTTTCTTCTCTAGTTGTTTTTTTTATTTATAAAGCAGTAATCCCCACTTGGTTAAAATATTTCATAAATAGGAATTTTTCTACACCTATTTCTACATTTTCTCCTATATTTAATCTATAGTCGATATAAACATCTATTCCATCAACTACATATTTTGAATATAATTCCTTATCAAATTTGCTTGCTATCGAAACCCCGATAACTTTATTTACTCCGCCACCTCAACAAGCTTGTTGAAATAGTGATACTAATATATAGTTTTTATTTTTATCTTTTAATAACTTTTTCGCTTCATCATTTATTATAATTGCCATTTTTTCTCCTATTCTACTCTATTGCCTTAAGAGCTTCTACCATGTTTACTTTTTTCAGTTTTTTATGCATTACTATCATTACGACTATAGTAATCAATATTGTTATACCTGATGCTAATAAATAAACTACTAAAGGTACTTTACTACTAAACATCATATCTCTACCCGCGAGTTCTAGTATTATTTTTAAATACATTTTATAACCTAGATAATTACCTAAGATAATACCTACTCCACTTAAGTAAAAGATTTCTCTAAATACATAAATAGTTACTTCGCTTGGATAAAAACCAAGAACTTTTATCGTTGATAATTCTCTAATACGCTCAGATACATTAACATTTATTAAATTATATAATACTACAAG
>CALHQV010000251.1 GCA_938038035.1 uncultured Gemella sp.
ATAAATTAGAAGGTAGCGTATTAATTACCTATATAGCGATTTACATATAAATAATTTTATATTTGATTACTATAAATTGTACAATGAAAAATAAAATAAAGGAGAACTTTCATGAGAGGAAGAAGAAATGAGAAGAAAAAGTTCAGTAGAATTATTGCTTTCTTGTCATTAGTTGTTATTATTCTTACTTCAATAGGATTAACATCTAAAACTAATGCAGAAAAAGTAAATCTTGGACTGGATCTTCAAGGAGGATTTGAGGTACTATACCAAGTAGAACCTCTTAAAGAAGGTCAAACTATAGATGAAGCAGCTGTTAAAGCAACTGCAGATACTATTAGTAGACGTATTAACATACTGGGGGTAAGTGAACCTGTTATTACTGTTGAATCAGGAAACAGAATTCGTGTTGAACTTGCAGGTGTTAAAGATCAGGAATCAGCTCGTAAAGTTTTATCAACTCAAGCGAACTTAACTATTCGTGATATTGAAGATAAAGTACTGTTAGACGGTTCTGATTTAGAAGAAAATGGAGCTTCTCAAGGCTTTGATCAAAACAATAAACCAGATGTTAACTTAAAATTAAAAGATGCTGATAAATTCGGTAATATTACTTCTGAAATTAGTAAACGTCCTCAAGGTCAAAACTTAATGGTTATTTGGATGGACTTCAATGAAGGAGATTCATTCAAAGCTGAAGCTGTTAAAGAGAAACCTAAATATGTTTCTGCACCGCAAGTTGCTCAAACTATTAACTCTAAAGATGTTCAAATCACAGGTAACTTCACTGTAAAAGAAGCTAAAGAAATGGCAGCTTTATTAAATTCAGGAGCCTTACCGGTTAAATTAACAGAAATCTACTCTAACTCAGTAGGTGCTCAATTCGGTGCGGATGCATTACATCAAACAGTATATGCAGGTGCTATTGCGTTAGCTATTATCTGTTTATTCATGTTAGTAATTTATCGAGTTCCTGGATTCGTAGCGAGCGTAATGATGGTTGCTTATGTTTATATTACTGTGGTATTCTTCAATATGATTTCAGGAGTATTAACACTTCCTGGTATTGCAGCCTTAATTCTTGGGGTTGGTATGGCAGTTGATGCTAATATCATTATGTATGAAAGAATTAAAGAAGAAGTACGAGCAGGATATCCACTGAAAAAAGCATACTTAGATGGAGCTAAACAGTCATTATGGACAATCTTTGACTCGCAATTTACAACAGTTATCGCTGCGATAGTACTATTCATCTTTGGTACTAGTAGTGTTAAAGGATTCGCGACAATGTTACTATTATCAATTCTTGTCAGCTTTATAACTGCTGTATTTGGTACTAGATTATTACTTAGCTTATTAGTAAACTCTAATATCTTTAACAAACACCCAGGTTACTTCGGTGTAAGTAAGAAGAGTATTCATGAAACTAAGTTTGGTATAAATTCGCTAAACTTAAGTACTAAATTTGAATGGTTAAGCTTTACTAAACACATGAAGAAATTCTTTGCATTAAGTATTGCAATTATGATAGCGGGGTCTATTTCTTTAGGAATGAACAAACTTAACCTAGGAATTGATTTCTCTAGTGGTACACGTATTGATGTAGCTGCAAATACTGAATTATCAGTAGATAAAGTTCAAGAAGATTTAAACAATCTTAAAGTAAAAGAGGAAAAAATAGTTTTATCACCAGATAAAAAACAAGCAACAATTCACTCTAAAGAGAGTTTTGGGCAAGAAAAATCAATAGAAATAAAAGAATACTTTGCTAAAAAATATGAAAAAGATGCTAACCTAAGTGTTGTATCTCCAGTAATTGGTAAAGAATTAGCTAAAAATGCATTATTTGCATTAATGTATGCTTCTATAGGTATTATTATCTATGTAGCATTTAGATTCGAATGGCGTATGGGACTTACGAGTGTTATCGCATTACTTCATGATGTATGTATCATCATTTTCATCGCGAGCTTATTACGATTAGAAATAGATATTACATTCATCGCAGCGGTACTAACAATTGTAGGTTACTCGATTAACGATACAATCGTTACATTTGACCGTATTCGTGAACATATGCGTCATGAAAAAGTACTAACATCTAAAGAACAAATCTATAAACTAGTAGACGTATCATTACGTCAAACGTTAACGCGTTCTATCAATACAGTATTAACAGTTATTATTACTGTAGTAGTTATGTTATTATTAGGAAGTAGTTCAATCTATTCATTTAACGTAGCATTACTTATCGGATTAATCTTTGGTTTATATTCATCATTATTTATCGCAGCACAATTATGGGCGGTATTAAAAGTGCGTGAATTAAACAAAAAAGGAAAAATCGAAGTGAACGTACGTAACTCTCCAAAAGAGAGAAAAGAAAACGATAAAGTTTTAGTATAGAACTATAAAGACTCAAAATTAAGGAAACTTAGTTTTGAGTCTTATTTTTTGTTCTTTTACAAATTAAGTTGATTTTGAAAATTAAGAGGAAGCTATGCTATATTGAGTGGTATAGTTTTTGTTATTTCATATAGGTGATTTTTGATAATGTGATATATTGAACGGTATTTATATTTATTTTATCATTATCGATAAATATTATAGATAACTACAGAAAAAATTAAATTT
>CALHQV010000252.1 GCA_938038035.1 uncultured Gemella sp.
ATGACTCTTGTTAATGGTAAAATTTACGGGGGATATACGCTACTTCTAGATGTTAATTATGATGCGATGGTTAATGTACTAACACCTAATCGTAAAAAAATTGAATCAAAAGGAATTGATTCGGTACGAAGTAGAGTTACAGGTCTTAGAGAGTATTTAGATGAGGAATATAGAGATTTATCTGTAGTAGATTTCAAAGACTTATACCTATGTCGTCTTTTTGGTTGTGAAAGACTTGAAGACATAAAACGTTATGAACTTACAGAAGAAGATTGGCGAGAAATTGATGAGTTACTTTCTAAGAAATATCAAAATTGGGATTGGAATTACGGAAAATCACCAAAATATAATTATAATAGAGATGCTCGTCTTGGAATTGGGACTGTTGAATTTAATCTAGAAGTAGAAGCGGGACGAATCACAAAAGCAAAGATTTATGGAGACTTTTTCGGAAAAGGTAATGTCGGTGATATCGAGGAAAAACTAGTCGGAGTAAGGGTAAAAGAAGAAGACTTGCTAGAAGTATTAGAAAGTATAGACTTAGTACATTATTTTGGAAAAGTAGAAGCGCAAGAATTGGTAGATTTGATATTGAGTTAAGGTAGTAGTTAATTAAAAAGTGAATATAATAGACTAGGTAAACCTTTGACATTTGAAGAATTGCCGTGTTAAAACGTAAATAAGTGAATTGGATGAGTATATCAATCATATAAACACCTCCTTCTTAGGCAAGTAGCCTACCTTCATTTTTAGTTCTAACTGAAATTAAAAATCAATTTCTGTAGAATTAAAATTTTTGTTGACTTTTTTTTATTTATGTTGTATAATTTTCACTTCAGTAAAAAATCAGTGTTAAATTATAACATTGACACTCAAGAAAACTTATAAAAAAGAAAGAAAGAGGTTGTAAAATGAAAAAATTAGCAAAAGCTTTATGGATTGAAAAAAACGAAGGAGTTTACATTGTTGGACCAACAGCAGAATTACAAGATGACGTTGGTACTGTAGGATTCGTAGAATTTTCAAAAAATGAAAAATTAGTAAAAGATGATGTTATCTTACGTTTAGAAGCATCAAAAACTGTATTAGACGTTAACGCACCATTAGCTGGTGATGTAGTAGAATACAACAAAAAAGCTGAAGAAGAGCCAACTGTATTAAACTCAGCTGATCCAAAAGAATCTTGGTTTGTTAAATTAACAAACGTTGATGAAGCTGAATTTAACAAATTACCAGACTACAAATAATAACGTTCGTTATTTAATAGGTTCGGTGTATAAGAAATTTCTTATATGCCGAATTTTTTTATGTTTAAAATTTTCAATAAGGACAAAGTTTAGTCAGAAAATAAACATATTTAATATTGAAATAAAATTCAAAAGAAGATAGCTAAATTCCTTAGTCGATGCTTGAAAAAATAAGCTAAATATAGTAATATAGAGTGGTATGTAATAACTTTCTAGCCGTTTTTGGTGAGGAAAATTACTATTATGGAAAATATTTATATAAAGAAAGAGAGATTAAAAGACTATGGGTCGTAAATGGAATAATATTAAAGAAAAAAAAGCGGCAAAAGACGCTAACACTAGTAAAATTTATGCTAAATTTGGACGTGAAATCTACCAAGCAGCGAAAACTGGAGAACCAGATCCAGAAAGTAACAGAAATCTAAAAGTAGTTTTAGAAAGAGCAAAAACTTATCGTGTTCCTAAAAATATTATTGACCGTGCTATTGAAAAAGCAAAAGGTGGAAGTGAAGAGAACTACGATGAATTACGCTATGAAGGTTTCGGTGTAAGTGGAACAATGGTTATCATCGATACTCTTACAAACAACGTTAACCGTACAGCTGCTGAAGTACGTACAGCATTAGGTAAAAACGGAGGTAACTTAGGTGTTACTGGTTCTGTTAACTACATGTTCGATAACACTGCAGTAATCGGTGTTGAAGGTAAAAGTGCTGATGAATTATTAGAAATCCTTATGGAAGCTGATATCGACGCTCGTGATATTATTGAAGAAGATGAATTAACACTAGTATACGGTGAACCAGAAAACTTCCACGAGATCCAAGAAGCGCTAAAAGCTGCTGGAATCGAAGAGTTTGAAGTTGCTGAGATTTCAATGATTCCTCAAAATGAAGTAACATTAAGTGAAGAAGACAAAGCTAAATTCGAAAGAATGTTAGAAATGCTTGATGACTGTGAAGATGTTCAACAAGTATACCACAA
>CALHQV010000253.1 GCA_938038035.1 uncultured Gemella sp.
CCATATAGTTACTTTACTTAAGTATATCATTTTAAATTAGTATATTACTTTTTTTTTTTTAATTTTTGTTATATAATTTTATAAGTAATTTTGAATAGTAACAAACTAAAAAGGAGATTTCATAATGATATTTACTGAAATTAGTAGTGAAGAACTTCAACAATTTCAAAAAGAAAATAACCATAGATATTATTTCTCTCAGTCAGCAGAATATAATATTATGGCGAAGAACAACAACTTAAAAACTGAAATTTTAGCCGTAAAAGAAAATAATAAAATACTAGCATACGGTATTTTCATTTATTTTCAATATAAAAAATACTTTTACAAAGTAACTGCACAATACGGACCGATTATGGACTACTCAAATACTGAGTTAGTTAATTTCTACTTTGAACAACTAAAAAAATACTATGCAAAAAATTTAAGAGTATTGTGTGTACGTGTAAATCCATTTGTAAACGAAAAAATCTATAATGATGTTGAATTTGTAGAAGAGAACGAAGTAGCAGTTAAAACCAATAGAATTCTAAATGATTTAAATTATCACGCTATGAACGAAGATTTATTTACAAATCCTACACTAGCTTCTCGTTGTGTTTTCTCTAAACCACTAGACGAAAATATTACTGAAAGTAACTTATTAAAAAATATTTCACAAATCGCCCGTTATACTATCAACAGAACGATGAAAGAAGGAGTTCAGGTTCGCGAAATTGATATATTCAATGAAGAAGATGCTAGAATCTTCGATGAAATCAATCGTGATACAGAGGATAGAATTGATTTTGAAATCCGAGATAATACTTATTTCAAATCATTAAAAAATAATATCGGAGATAAAGCTCACTACCTTGTTTCATATATTGATTGTGATCAATTCGTTGAAACTACAACTAACACAATTGCAAATCTTGAAAAAGAGCGAGACGATTTAAAAGAAAAATTAGAACAAGGAAAAGTGAATGCTAAAAAAGCAACTAACCGTCTAAAAGAATTTGATGAAAACATTGCTATTTGGTATAAAAAAATTGATAAAATAAAAGAACTTAAAGCTGAAAATGGAAATGTTATTAACCTTTCATGTGCTACTTTTATAGAATCTGGTCAAGATTTAATTTACTTCACAAGTGGTGCAATGAGAAAATTCCATCGTTATGAAGGTCCCTATGCGATCCTATTCCATATGATGAAATATGCAATTAAAAATAACTTCAAATATTTCAACTTCTTTGGTACTTCAAAAGATTTCCATTCTGAAGATGCTACTGATTACGGTGTTCTTCAGTTTAAACGTAACTTCAATGGAAACATTGAATACTTTATGGATAATTACGAAATTAGAAATGCTATTGGTAAAGTTTGGAAAATATAATAAAAAAGGAATTGAGGTTTAACTCAATTCCTTTTTCTTATCTATTCTGATTTTTTGGCTGCTTTTTTAGTAGCTTTTTTTGGTTTTTCTTTTTTCTGTGGTTTATTATTTTCTGGATACATTACTTTATCTACTAATCCATACTCACACGCTTCTTCTGCTGTTAAATAATTGTCACGCTCTGTATCGCGTTCAATAGTTTTAATAGTTTGACCAGTTCTATCTGCTAAAATTTTATTTAGTTTTTCTCTAGTTCTTAATATGTGTTTCGCTGCAATTTCTATTTCTGTTGCTTGTCCTTGTGCCCCACCTAATGGTTGGTGAATCATTACTTCAGCATTTGGAAGAGCGTATCGTTTACCGATAGTTCCAGCAGCAAGTAAGAATGCACCCATACTAGCTGCCATACCCATACAAATAGTAACAACATCACATTTAATATGTTGCATTGTATCATAAATTGCAAAACCAGCTGTTACACTTCCACCTGGTGAATTAATATAGAAATAAATATCTTTTTCACTATCTTGTGCTTCTAAAAATAAAAGCTGACTTGTTATTGAATTTGCTACTTGATCATTCACATCTGAACCAAGAATGATGATTCTGTCTTTTAATAATCTTGAATAAATATCATATGCTCTTTCCCCTTGAGAAGTTTGCTCTATTACTGTAGGAATTAAATTCATTTTCTTACCTCCTAATTTTCTTTTCACTAGATATTATATATCAAAAATGGTCAATTAGCAACTTTTTTCCCTTTCTAAGTACTCCACATATCAAATATAATAACACTTACATTTAAACTAAAAAATCGACTTAAAATAATAATTCTAAGCCAATTTTATATATATTTTATAGTCTATAAGAATGTTCTTTAAAGTTCCCAACTATGGTATTTACCGCACTTACCGTAATAAATGCTTCAGGACAATTTTTCGCTACTAATTTACGTAATTGGTACATTTCATTCTGCTGAATAACTACAATTATCATTCGTTTCTTCTCGTGTGAATATCCACCTTCTACGTCCATAATTGTTGATCCTCTATGTAAAGTATTATTTATAACTTCAACCATTCTTTCAGGATTACTACAAATAATTGTACATTGAATATAAGCTGAGAAGAATTTCTGAACACCTTTCATCGTTTGGTTACGTACAAAACTCATAACTAGAGCATACATTACATATTTTATATCAAAAAATATCCATACTATTGTATAAACTGTAATATCTTGTATAAGAAATACAGTTGGTAA
Organism: uncultured Gemella sp.; assembly: GCA_938038035.1. GTDB lineage: Bacteria > Bacillota > Bacilli > Staphylococcales > Gemellaceae > Gemella. The sequence continues at coordinate 2,639 of CALHQV010000253.1, forward strand.
ATTAGAATCCATCTTTTTAGAAATAAATTTACCTGTAATGTCTGTTCCCCCAGTAGAAGCACCCGCAACTAGTAGACAACACATTGCAAGCCCAGAAATAATCCCACAGAAAATTGCTGCAACAAGAGAATCGCCTAAATCTACTGGTGTGATAATTTTTGGTAAATTATTTATTAAAAATGACGATATACTTATCACTACTCCTGTAAGAATTACGAACTTACGGCTAATATATCTATATCCTATATAAAATAATGGAACATTTAAAATAAATTGTACAGTACCTATTTTTATTCCTGTAAGTTTGTTTATTACTAAACTTAACCCTAATGCACCACCTGCTCCAATATTATTTACAGGTATTAGTAATCCAGCATAAATAGAGAATAATATTGTTCCAATTATTATTAGAAAGACATTCTTTGATTGTTTATGTTGCTCCGTCGTATAAATCGTATCTGATAATTTCATGATTTCCTTATCCTTTATTTTTATCATGTATATATTTTAATACAAATATAAATTTAAAACAATTAAAAATTGATTATCTTTTATAAAACATTAAGAAATAATTCATTTTATAGG
>CALHQV010000254.1 GCA_938038035.1 uncultured Gemella sp.
AATATAAAATATCATAGCCTTATAAGATAGACGCATTAGTAACCCTTGGATAATCGATGGTGCAAAAAGTAAAACTAGTATTATAGAATTATCCATTTTCCTTGCTAATAATATTATAAAAATTAATATTAGCAGAAGAATTAATATTGCTAAATATCTATTTACAATAATATTAAATGTAGTTGGAAATTTGAAAGGATTAAAAAATATCAATAATGCAATTACTAATACCAATATTGTAATTATAGTATTTTTAGTGCGCTCATCAAGTTTGCTTTTACTAGTATACATGAAAATATAACTTAAATAGAACCCACCAAAAATTAAGACTCCAACAACAGCGGCTTCTAATAAATTTAAAGCCATGAATGGATTAGCTAATATTGGTGATAGATAAAAAAGTATATATATACCAGTTGCTATTAGTAAATTTCGTTTGAATATAGTCATATAATCTCCTTATTTATTTTATCAATGCAGTTAAAGCATAGGCAACAAAAGAAAATACTATTATTAGAAGTATTAAAACTAAAGCACTTGAGTTAAAAATGAAAAATAGTGGAAGTGCTAAAATAATACTTAGAAGCGGAGTATAGATTGTTCTTTGTATAAAATATGTTACCAATAGTGTAATTGCAAATGATGAAAATCCGTAAGCTAAAATCAAAATAAAACCGGCTTTATCACTAGTTCCATTATAAAATTTCAAAAAAAGTAGGGGAACAATATAGTATAAAATACTAGTAAGTAAAAATGTCCCTAATAACGTTTTTCTTTGCATGTTAAAATCTCCATAAATATTGTTTTTATTATTGTAATATTTTATGTAGTATAAGTCTAGTAATATAACAAAACTAATAAAAAAATATTTATTGAATGGAGTAAAATATTTTCGGATATCCCTTGTTAAAATGAAATAATTAGAGTAAAATAAATATAATAATAATACAAAGGAGAACTATAATTATGTCAAAAGTTCATGTTTTTGATCATCCATTGATCCAACATAAATTATCTTTTATTAGAGATAAAAGAACGGGTTCTAAAGACTTTAGACAACTTACTAATGAAGTAGGTTCTTTAATGGCTTATGAAATTACTCGTGATCTTCCACTTGAGGATGTTGAAGTAGAGACTCCAATTCAAACTACTACTTGTAAACGCCTTGCAGGTAAAAAGATTGTATTCGTTCCAATTCTGCGTGCAGGATTAGGAATGGTAGATGGATTAATGAATTTAATCCCATCTGCGAGAGTAGGTCATGTTGGATTATATCGTGATCCAGAAACTCTACAACCACATGAGTATTTTGTTAAAATACCTAGCAATCCAGAAGAACGTCACTTTATCGTTGTTGACCCAATGTTAGCAACTGGTGGTTCTGCAATTGCAGCAATCGACTCATTGAAACAACGTGGAGTTAACGATATCAAATTTATGTGTTTAATAGCAGCTCCGGAAGGTGTAAAAGCTTTACATGATGCACATCCAGATGTAGATATCTATATTGCAGGATTAGATGAAAAATTAAACGATCACGGTTATATTGTACCAGGATTAGGGGATGCTGGAGACAGAATCTTCGGAACAAAATAATAGTAGATTATTTTTGATTAAATCATATAAAATTTAAGAAATCGCTAGCAAATATTATAAAATCATATTATAATATGATTATGTATTTCTAATTTTATATTACAACAGATTTAGAAATCTAAAAGTTACTTAAGAAAAGAGGTGAGGGGAATATATGGAAAAACACACATATCTTATTACCAAATTATTTGGCTATGATATAACGGTTAATATTCCTAGTGTAATCACAACTTTAATAACAGTATTACTTACCTTTGTTATTGTGATGTTTCTAACTAGTAGAATAAAATTAAGACCAGATAGTAAACGTCAAAATGCGGTTGAATTACTTGCGTATTTCGTTAGTGATAATGTCATCAAAGGTAATGTTAACTGGAAAAAATATGGTAAAGGATTATGGGCAACAGCTCTAACAATTATTTCACTTGTTGCAGTAGCAAATACTATAGGTGTTTTAATAGAAGTTAGTTACAATGAAGTAGTCTATGTCAACTCTGTAACAGCCGATCCAACATTTACTTTCTCTCTTGCATTATTAGTGATTGTCTTTACTCATTTTGCAGGAATTAAGTATAAAGGAGTTAAACACTATTTTGGTACATATACTTCTTCAGGTATAGGTATTACACCGTTCAAGGTTATTGAAGAGTTCACAAACTTAATGACTTTTTCAATGCGTTTATTCGGTAATATCTATGCAGGTGAAATATTATTAGCACTATTAGCTACACTTACAACAGTAGGATTCTTTGGTGCAATAGCTGGTATGGCAGGATTAGTAGTATGGAAAGGATTCTCTCTATTTATAGGATTTATCCAAGCATATATCTTTACTGTCTTAACATTCATTTATTTATCACATAAAATTAGTGATGAACATTAATCTTTTTAAACGCACTATATGTGCAAAAATCTAATAATTAATAAAATTCATTTATTATCCAAGGAGGAAAATATAATTATGGTAGAATTAATTGGAGCAGGTTTAGCAGCAGGATTAGCAGCAGTTGGTGCTGGTATCGGTAACGGATTTTTATTCGGTAAATTTATCGAAGGTGTATCTCGCCAACCAGAATTAGAGTCAAGATTAAAATCAAATGCTTTCGTATTATTCGCACTTGTAGAAGCAGTACCTATCTTAGCTATCGTTATTTCATTCGTTATCTTAGCTAAATAATTTAGTATAATACTGTAAACAAAAGAACTATGAAGAATAGGAGCATTTAGTAAATGGAAAATTTAGTATTTTTAGCTACTGAACACTCTTCTCATCAAGGTTTTAATCTAGGAAATATGGCTATTAACATTGTAGCTGTATTAATCTTATTAGTATTACTGAAAAAATTTGCTTGGGACAAACTTATTGATATGTTAGATGAGCGTCAAAAATTAGTTGAAGGTCAACTTGATGATGCTGCTAAAAATCAAAAAGAAGCACTAATTTTACTTGAAGAAAATCAAGAAAAATTAAGAAATGCGCAACAAGAAATCAAAGTTATGATGGAAGATGCTCGTGAACAATCTAAGGTTGAAAAACAAGCTATTCTTGAAGAAGCGCGTAAACAAGCAGAACAATTAAAAGTAAATGCTCAAAGAGACATTGAGGACGAGAAGAAAAGAGCGCTTGAAGAAATCAACAAACAAATCGCTGATTTATCAGTGCTTGTAGCTTCGAAAATTTTAGAAAAAGAATTAGATGGCTCAACACAAAGTGAATATGTTGATAAAGTCATTAAAGAGGTAGGGGTGAAATAATGAGTAAGTCAGTATTAGCTAATAAAATTGGATATTCATTATTTGAAGTTGCAAAAGAAAATAACACATTAGAAGAAGTTTCTTATGAGTTAAAGGAAGTTGCAAAAGTTGTTAATGAAAACTCTGATTTTGTTACATTGATGAACAACCCTAATTTAGAAAAAATAAAAAAAATTAACCTGATTGATGCAACATTTGCAGGAGTAAATAAATATGTTGTGAATGTTGTTAAAATCTTAGCAGGTAATCTGCAAATCTCATTAATTAATTTCGTTTTAGAACAATATACTGAATTGTTTAATAAACATTCAAGAAATGTTGTTGTTAAAGCTGAATCAGCTTCACCTTTAACTGAAGAACAGTTAGAAAATCTAAAAGAAAAAATTAAAAATGAGTTACAACTAGAAAATGTAGAAATTAATAATTTTGTAGATGAAAGTCTTCTAGGTGGTTTAAAACTTACTTATAATAACAAAGTAGTTGATGCTACTATAAAAGCGAAATTAAATGCTATAAAATCAAAAATTTCTTCAATCTAGAAGAAGTTGAAACAAGGAGGGACATAAATGGCTATTAAAGCTGAAGAAATTAGTTCATTACTAAAATCACAAATAGAAAATTATCAGTTTGAAGTTAAGTCAACAGATGTCGGTACAGTTATAGAAGTAGGGGACGGTATTGCTCGTGTATACGGTCTTAATGAAATAATGAGTGGTGAGCTTGTAGAGTTCACTAAAACAGGGGTTATGGGGCTTGCTCAAAACCTTGAAGACACAAATGTTGGTATCGTAATTTTAGGTCCAACTACTGATATTAAAGAAGGAGATGAAGTTCGCCGTACTGGACGTGTAATGGACGTACCTGTAGGTGAAGAACTAATTGGACGTGTAGTTGATCCATTAGGACAACCAGTTGATGGTCGTGGACCAGTTAACACTACAAAACGTCGTCCAATTGAATCTCCAGCAGTAGGGGTTATGGGACGTAAATCAGTATCTGTTCCATTCCAAACTGGTATTAAAGCGATTGACGCATTAGTACCTATCGGACGTGGACAACGTGAGCTTATTATCGGAGATAGACAAACAGGTAAAACTGCAGTTGCTATCGACTCAATCTTAGCTCAAAAAGGACAAGATGTAATTTGTATCTATGTAGCAATAGGACAAAAAGAATCTACAGTACGTAGTGTTGTAGAAACTCTTAAAGAACACGGTGCTTTAGACTACACTATCGTAGTAACAGCATCAGCATCTCAACCAGCACCACTTCTTTACATCGCACCTTATGCAGGGGTTGCTATGGCAGAAGAATTTATGTTTAATGGTAAAGATGTAGTAATCGTATATGATGACTTATCAAAACAAGCAGCTGCTTATCGTGAGTTATCATTACTATTAAAACGACCGCCAGGTCGTGAAGCATACCCAGGGGACGTATTCTACTTACACTCACGTCTTCTAGAGCGTGCTGCACGTGTAAATGAAGATTTCGGTGGAGGAAGTATCACAGCACTACCATTCGTAGAAACTCAAGCAGGTGATATCTCTGCATATATTCCAACAAACGTAATTTCAATTACAGATGGACAAATCTTCTTACAATCAGATTTATTCTTCTCAGGTATTAGACCAGCGATCAACGCCGGACTTTCAGTATCTAGGGTAGGGGGATCTGCGCAAATTAAAGCGATGAAAAAAGTATCAGGTACTTTACGTCTTGACTTAGCCTCTTACCGTGAGTTAGAAAGCTTTGCTCAATTCGGTTCTGACCTAGATCCAGCGACTCGTGAAAAACTAGAACGTGGTAAACGTACAGTTGAAGTATTAAAACAAGACTTACACAAACCAATTCCAGTAGAAAAACAAGTTATGATTCTTTATGCTTTAACTCATGGATTCTTAGATGATGTAGAAGTTAAAGATATTCACAGATTCGAACAAGAATTATATTCATACTTAGATGCTCATGAAAATGAAGCAATTAAACACATTATTGAAACAAAAGACTTACCAGCAACAGAAGTTATGGATGAAGTAATCGCTGCATTCAAGAAAACTTTTGCTTAAGATGATAAGTAGTAGAGTAAAGGTGGTGAACTAATTGGCGTCACTAAGAGATATAAAAAATAAAATCAATTCTACTAAGAAAACTAGTCATATTACAAAAGCGATGGAGATGGTTTCAACATCTAAGCTTTTAAAAGCACAATCAAATACACAAAAATTTAATCCATACATGCAAAAAATGCAAGAAGTGATGGGAACAATTTTTGGTAAAAGTTCTAGTATTAAACACCCTATGTTAGAAAAAAGAGAAGCTAAGAAAACTCTTTATGTGGTAATTACTAGTGATAGTGGTTTATGTGGAGGATTCAACTCGAACGTTATTAGAAATTTTGTTAATACTGTTAATGAAAGACATGCTAATAGCGAGTATGGTATTGTTGCTATAGGTAACTATGGAGCAGAATTCTTTAGAAAAAATGGCTATAATGTAGTTGATAGTTATAGAGATATACCAGATGAGCCAAGTTTCACTCAGGTTAAACAAATTACTAATAAAGTAGTAGGATACTTTATTGATAAAGAATATGATGAAATTTATTTACATTATAATCACTTTGTTAGTATGATCCAACAGGTTGTAACTGAAAGTAAAGTTCTTCCTATTGACAATACTGATAAATTCGCAAATTCTGAAGAGCAACAACCTACAGGAGCTTACGAATTTGAGCCTGGTGAGACAGCTGTGCTAGATGTAATACTACCTCAATATGCTGAAAGTATGATTTATGGAAGTATATTAGACAGTAAAGCTAGTGAGCATTCTGCAAGAAAAACAGCAATGAAAAATTCAACTGATAATGCAGGAAATATTATTGATACACTTACGATTAAATATAATCGTGCAAGACAAGCTGCAATTACACAAGAAATTACAGAGATTGTAAGTGGAGCAGCAGCAACAAAATAGTAATGAGAAAGGAGAAGCTATTAAGTTAGCATACAACATATGAATAAAGGTTATATTCTCCAAGTTATGGGACCTGTAGTAGATGTTAAATTCGAATCAGGGCATATGCCAAATCTATTAAACGCTTTAGAAGTTTACATAGAAAAAGGCGATGGGAAAAAAGAAAAATTAGTTCTTGAAGTTTCTCTTGAAATTGGTGATAACGTAGTAAGAACAATCGCTATGTCATCTACTGATGGATTAAATAGGGGAGCAGAAGTAGTAGATACAGGAGCACCAATTACAGTTCCTGTAGGTAACTACACATTAGGTCGTGTGTTCAACGTGTTAGGTGAAGCAGTTGACCACGGTGAAGAAGCAGGAGCAGAAGTTCGTAAAGATTCAATTCACAAAGAAGCTCCAACATTCGAAGAATTATCAACTCACGTTGAGGTTCTTGAAACAGGTATTAAAGTAATAGACTTACTTGCACCATATATTAAAGGTGGTAAAATCGGTCTTTTCGGTGGTGCGGGAGTTGGTAAAACGGTTCTTATCCAAGAGCTTATCAACAACGTTGCGCAACAACACGGTGGATTATCAGTATTCACAGGTGTAGGTGAGCGTACTCGTGAAGGAAATGACTTATACTATGAAATGAAAGATTCTGGTGTTATTAATAAAACAGCCATGGTATTCGGACAAATGAACGAACCACCAGGTGCTCGTATGCGTGTAGCATTAACAGGATTAACAATGGCGGAATACTTCCGTGATGAAGAAGGACAAGACGTACTTCTTTTCATCGATAACATTTTCCGTTTCACACAAGCAGGTTCTGAGGTTTCTGCGTTATTAGGACGTATGCCATCAGCCGTTGGTTACCAACCAACACTTGCTACAGAGATGGGTCGTTTACAAGAACGTATCACATCAACTAAAAAAGGATCTGTTACATCTATCCAAGCGATTTACGTACCAGCCGATGACTATACTGACCCGGCTCCAGCGACTACATTCGCCCACTTAGATGCAACAACAAACCTTGAGCGTGCGTTAACAGAGATGGGTATCTACCCAGCCGTTGACCCACTTGCTTCTACATCAAGAGCATTAGCTCCTGAAATCGTAGGAGAAGAACACTATCAAGTTGCGACTAGAATTCAAAGAACTCTTCAAAAATATCGTGAATTACAAGATATTATCGCCATCTTAGGTATGGATGAGTTAAGTGATGAAGATAAGAAAACAGTTGATAGAGCACGTCGTGTTCAATTCTTCTTATCACAAAACTTCCACGTAGCTGAACAATTCACAGGTCAACCTGGTTCATACGTACCAGTATCTGAATCAGTGGAAGCATTTAAAGGAATCCTAGATGGTAAATATGACCACATTCCTGAAGATGCATTCCGTCTAGTTGGTGGAATTGAAGACGTATTAGAAAAAGCTCGTAAACTAGGAGTCGAAGTATAATACAAATAGGAGGTAAATAAATGAATACTTTAAGTGTAAGCATTGTTACTCCTAATGGAGAAGCTTATAGCGCTAAAGAAGCTTCTATGGTTGTATTGGGAACTACAAGTGGACAACTTGGTGTAATGGCTAACCATGTTCCTATGGTTGCATCATTAAAGGTTGGGCCTCTTAAAGTGATTTTTCCCGATGGACGTGAAGAATATCTAGCTGTAAGTGAAGGATTTGTGGAAACACATAAAGGCGAAGTAACTATTATAGTTCAAACAGCAGAATTAGGTAAAGATATTGATGTTGAACGTGCTAAAAGAGCATTACAACGTGCAGAAGATCGTCTTGCTAAAAAAGAAGATGGTCTTGATGTAAGACGTGCAGAACTAGCTTTAGCTAAAGCTTGTGCTCGTCTGAAGGTAGCTGAACAATTATAAGAAAAAATGTAGTTCATATTTATTATGGACTACATTTTTTCTTATATAGTTAGATTGAATCATGTTATGATTTAAAATTTGTAAAGAAATAAAAATAAAACCTCGGAATTTAGAGTTCTTATCAAAAACTTTTTTCCGAGGTTATTTATTTCAATTAATTATTTTTTCTACGTTTTAACAATCCAATTAATGCAAGTAATGAAAGGCCGATTACTACAAGAGATTTGTTTGTAGTTTCACCGGTTTTTGGAAGAGTTTTTGGCGCATTAGTAGGAGTTGAATTTGCTCCTCTAGTGTCTATTATTGTGAATTTTTTCTCTTCTTGAACAGCAAATGAATTTATATCTTTTTCACTTCCAGCAAATGCTGTTTTGATTTTTGCAATAATTGCAAATTTACTAAAGTGATCAACTGTGAATTGTAAACTATTGTTGGTTACAGATGAAGGAATAAGTTCAATAGAATTGTCCTCTTTAATATGATAAACTAGTATATCTTTGTTTTGTTCATTTTGGAGTAGAGCAACTTTTACTGTTCTTGGAATATCAAGTTTTACAGTTTTATTATCATTCTGTAACTCTAAGTCGACAACTCTAATTGAAGTAATGTCTTTCTTGTCTTTAAAATTGTTGTTAGTATCAGCAATAATTTTATCTTTTAAGTCTTCTAAGTTTACATCTTTTGTGATGTCTTTCGCTTCTAATGTTATGTCTTTAGCATCTGCTGTATTTATATCTACACTAATATCTTTATTTTTTGATTTAATAGTTACTGTAATTTTATTGTTATTAATGTTTAGTTCCGGTAGTTCTGAAACGATAGGGGCACCAGAAGGAGCATTTGCTTCAGAAATATTACCATCTTTATCAACAACTACTTTATTACCATACTCAGAAAGACCATCGACTTTTCCAGTAAAAGTTTTAAGAGCTTCAGAGGTAGGAGAATCAGTAGGTAAAGAATACTCAGAAACATTACCATCTTTATCAATAATAACTTTATTACCATTCTCAGAAAGGCCATCTACTTTAT
>CALHQV010000255.1 GCA_938038035.1 uncultured Gemella sp.
TTTATTTTCTTATATAAAAAAGGACTACTCATGTTATTTCTTGAGTAATCCTTCTTTCAACATAAACTTAATATAAAATTTTTAAATTATCCTTTAGCACTATCTTTATTAGTAAGCTCTAATGCATATAGTTTTTGTTCACCATAAGCGTATTTTTTAACATCGAAGTTTTTGATACGTTTATTTACCCATGTGATATCTGTACTCCAGCTAAATGGTAACCAAGCAGCTTCTTCCGCGAAGTCTTTATCGAATTTCTTGTATGCTTCTTTTCGCTTAGCATCATCTAGCATTTCTTTAGAGTTGATTGTTTCTAAGTCTTTCTTAAGCACATCACTCATATATCTTTGATAGTTAACTTTAGCCTTATCACTTAGTAAACGAGCTGGGTTAGGGTTAGTACCTAAGCTCCACGCCCCTTGGAATAAATCGATAGATGGATCGTCACTCGTTACACGTTGTGTCCAATCTTTTGATGACATTAGTTTTCCATCAGCTAGTTTTACATCTAACCCTACTTCTTTCCATGATTTAATAAATGCATCAGCAAGAGTTTGATCGTAGTCTTGACCTGTATTACGGATGGCGAAGTTAAATGTTAATTTTTTACCATCTTTATCCTCTCTTAATCCATCTCCGTCAACGTCTTTAAGCCCCGCTTCATCAAGAAGTTTTTTCGCTTTTTCTACATCTTTTTTGAACTTGAATCCATCTTTATCATAATAATCTTCTGAACGTGTTGGATAAATACCTGAGTTTGTAGGTGTGAAACGAAGTCCTTTGTAGATTTTTTCATTTAATTGATCCCAGTCAACCGCATAACCGAATGCTTGACGCACACGTTTATCCGCTGCTTTCGCATTAGGATTTACTTTAACTTCATTTTTCTCTTTATCCCATGTACCTAGCTTAAATCCTACATATGAAATATAGAAATCTGGTTGTCCTAGTAATGTTCCATTTGAGTAGTCTTTTACCGCGCTCCATACATTCGGAGTTACTTGTGACATGTAGTCAATTTCACCATTTTTAATTACAGAGCTTGCCTGAGCTGGCGCAACTACTTTGAATTGGATTTCTTTTACTTTTACATCATCTTTTTTGTAGTAGTATGGATTTTGTTTAGCAAGTACACTCTCTCCATTTACCACTTTATCTAAGTAGTATGGACCGTAAGATAATGGTTTTGTATTTAATTCCGCTTCTACAAATTTACTGAAGTCTTTTGATGCTGCAGCTACTTGATCTTTATTAAGGAATGTTGTTATGAATCCACTTCCCCAAAGAAGAGCTGGTTTTACATCTTTATATTGAATAACTACTGTTTTGTCATCTTTTTTAGTAATACCTGAGATTTTTTCAGCTTTACCTTCGTGATAGTCTTTTAATCCTTCTATTGTTTCAAATTCGCTCTTATAACGAATATTATCTTTGTACTTAGGATTAGCCATAAGTTCGTATGTTGCGATAATATCGTCCGCGACTACATCTTGGTTGTTACTCCATTTTAAATCTTTACGGATAGTAAGTGTTACCTGTTTTTTATCTTTATCTAAATGGAACTTAACAGGTGCGTCTTCATCGTCTTCTTTTAATTTATATGAATGATCAAAAGCGAATGTGTGTGCCATAGTGTCTTCCATTACTGCATTGTCTGTTGCTTGCAGATGAAATACTGGGTTAAACATACCTGTTAATGGATCAGCACTTAAGATACCAACTTTTAGCACAGAATCACTTACTGCACTTCCACCGTTATCAATAGATGTTTTAAATTCTACCGCTGGTTTACCATCTTTTGATGATTTTGATGATGTTGAACATCCTGCAAGAATGATTGATAGTGCCATTGCTGAACTGAATACTTTTAAAAATTTATTTTTCTTCATTTTTTCCTCCAATATAACTCTAGTTTGTTGGTAATTAAAAATAACAAAATTTAAGACGAAGTATCCTTGCTACATTAAAGCACGATACTTCGCCTTAAATCTATGTAAAATTGTAGCTCTACATATTTAATTAATACGACTTAAGGAACTTATATCCTTTAAATCCATACATTTTAAGTTATATCTATTTCTAATTAATATTTCTATAATATAAACTGTATATTCATATTCTCAAAGTTGAGAGGGCTTCAATCAAAATATTCTATAAAATTCTAATTTTCCATCCCTCTCAAAATTAATTGAAAATAAAATGAAATATAAGTTTATTAGGGGGAAATTCAACTAAGTGCCCTTAGCCAAATCTCATTCCTAAACTAAATTAATTTTTTGCTGGTGCATCAGCTGTTAACTCTAAACTGTAAACATTTTGTTCACCAGTTTTTAGTTTCGCTAAATCAAATGATTTAACACGTTTGTTAACCCATGTCATTGATTGTTGCCAGCTGAATGGTAACCAAGCAGCTTCTTCTCTGAATTGTTTATCAAATTTTTGATATGCTTCTTTAAGTTTAGCATCATCAAACATATCACTACTTCCCATTGCATCTAATGATTTTTGTAGTTCTTCAGTTGTGTAACGTTGTAAGTTAAGTGGTGAAGTTTTTCCTACTAATCCACTTGGGTCAGGGTTACTTCCTAATCCCCAAGCTCCTTGGAAGATGTCGATTCCTGGATCATCTGCTTGTACACGTTGAGACCAGTCTTTAGATGACATAAGTTTTCCATCTACTAATTTAACATCTAATCCTACTTCTTTCCAAGATTTAACGAATGTGTCAGCTAATGTTTGGTCGAAGTCTTGACCTACGTTACGGATAGCGAAGTTGAATGTAAGTTTTTTACCGTTTTTATCTTCTCTTAATCCGTCTCCGTCAGTATCTTTAAGTCCTGCTTCATCAAGAAGTTTTTTCGCTTTTTCTACGTTCTTAGTATATTTTTCACCGTCTTTGTTGTGGAACATTTTAACGATTGGTGGATAGAACCCAGAACCAGTTGGTGTGAAACGTAATCCTTTATAGATTTTTTCATTGATTTGATCCCAGTCTACTGCATAACCGAATGCTTGACGTACTCGTTTGTCAGCTGCTTTAGCGTTCGGATCTACTTCTACTTCACCTTTTTCTTTGTTGAACTTACCTAGTTTGAATCCTACGTATGATACATAGTAATCAGATTCTCCTAAGATAGTTCCGTTTTTAGCGTCTTTAGTACCCTCCCAGATACCTGTAGTCAAACTATCCATTAAGTCTACATCACCGTTTTTAAGAACAGCACTTGCTTGAGCTGGTGATACAACTTTGAATTGGATTTCTGGAATTTTCACTTCAGATTTTTTGTAGTAATAAGGGTTCGCTTTCGCTAATACACTTTCCCCGTTTACTACTTTATCTAAGTAATATGGTCCATAAGATAATGGTTTTTTATTTAAGTCTGCTTCAGCAAATTTAGTGAAGTCTTTTGATGCAGCTTCTACTTGAGCTTTGTTTAAGAATTCTCCGATGAATCCATTACCCCATAATAATGCCGGTTTGATTTCTTTGTATTTAATTACCACTGTTTTATCATCTTTTTTAACTACACCAGAGATGTTTTTTGCTTTTCCATCGTGGTAGTCTTTCATACCTTCGATTACTTCGTACTCATCACTATAACGAACATTTTCAGTGTATTTAGGGTTCCCCATTAGCTCATATGTTGCAACGATATCATCTGCCTTAACATCTTCTCCATTACTCCACTTAAGATCTTTATGAATAGTTAATGTAACTTCTTTTTTATCACGATCTACGTGGAACATAACCGGTGCTTCTTTATCATCTTGTTTTTGACGGTTTGCATCGTCAAGTGGGAACGCTCCTGCCATTGTATATTTCATTACATCATAATCTGTTGATTGTAAATAAAATACTGGGTTAAACATTCCTGTTAGTGGATCTGCAGAAGCAATACCAATTTTAAGTTGTTGGCCACTAACTGCATTTCCACCATTGTCTACAGCTGTCTTGAACTCGACAGCAGCTTTGCTTCCTTTAGAATTGTTACTTGCGCTTGAGCATCCTGCAAGTAACATTGTGAGAGCCATAGCTGAACTAACTACCTTTAACATTTTTTTCTTTTCCATTATCTTATCCTCCATGCTGTATTGTATACAGCCTTTCTTAAATATTTATTTTTAGCAATTATATCAGAAAAAAATACATGAGTCAAGTAATTGTCAGAAAATTTTACAATGTTTTTTTAATTTTCACTGAAATAAGATTTTATATTTATTGAAGAATTAAAAATAAACCTCTAAATCGACTGTATTAAATCAGAACTTAATCCTTGATAATTAACAATATTCAAGAGTTTTTAATTACATACTATCTTTCTTGTAAATTATATTCCTATAACAGTAGAATTGGATATTATTTGTAGATAATAATTTACAAATAAAAAAAGCCATGTAGAAAATCTCTACATGACCTTTAAAATTATAATCTTTGTCTAGCATCTAAACTACGTCTTAATGCTCCACCGATAGAGTTGATACATAAAACGATAATTAAGATTGCAAGGGCTGCTGGCAGCCAAATGTACATTTTGTTAATAAGTACGTCTGCATCTTTTGCATAAGATAACATAGTACCAATACTTGGTGTTCCTGCTGGAAGACCGAATCCAAGGTATGTTAGACCTACCTCGATACCCATATTAGCCGCTAATGATAGCGTAGCTTCTACAATAATGATAGAACTAATGTTAGGTAAGATTCCTTGTAACATGATTTTCCAGTCAGGTGTTCCCATAGTTTTTGAAGCTAGTACATAATCACGACGTGATTCCGATAAAGCTTTACTACGTACTAAACGAGTTGATCCCATCCATGCGAATGCTGATAAAATTAAGATAAACAGTACTAGACCATAGTCACGTTTAATACTTACGAATACGATGATTACCATCAACGTTGGGATAATTACCATAAAGTCTACAAAACGCATCACAATATTATCGACACGTCCACCGTAGTAAGCAATAACTAATCCTACTGCAGTACCAAAACCAATAGTAATCGCCGTTACTGCTACTGCGATAAGAATAGAATTAAGCATTCCCATCATTAGCCATCCAAAAACTGAGTGACCACCTACGTCTGTACCTAATAAGAATCCATCCTCACCAGGTTTTAAGAAAATATTTAATAAATCTACATCAAAGTAAGTGCTGTATACACCACTTACACGAATGTAAATATTGAAAAGTACTACGAAAATTAAGATAGCACTTAGTGTAATTAAAGCTGCAAATGCACCTTTATCTTTTTTAAACTCACGAGCTACAACTGAAAATCCAGAAGGAGTTTTAGTTATAACTTTTTCTTCTTTTGCTTTTGTCATTGTTCAACGTCCTCCTAGTCCAATTTAATACGTGGGTCTACAATCGCCATGATAATATCACTTAACGTACTACCAAGTAGTGTTAAGAATCCAGAGAATAGCATTAATGTTGTAACAACGCTATAGTCTCTATCTTGAATACTTTGGTAGAATAGTTGTCCCATTCCTGGGTAACCGAAGATTGTTTCTACGAAGATACCACCACTGAATAATCCAGTAATAGAGAATCCGAAGAATGCTGCGATTGGTAAAATAGAGTTTCTGAAGATGTGTCCTGAGTAAACTTTTTTAACTGGTACACCTTTAGAACGAGCTGTTTTTACATAGTCACTTTGTTTCGCATCAATAACTTCATTACGTAAATATTGAACAGTAGATACTGTTGATAATAACGCTAAACAGATACCAGGTAACACTAAGTGTTGTAGTTTGTTAATATAGTACGTGAATGTTCCTGGATCAAGGTTAACATCTACAGATCCACTTGTTGGGAACCATCCTAAACCAAAACCAAATACAGCAATCATAAATAAGTATAATACAAATGATGGAATCGCTAGGAAGAAGAAGTTATAAAAGTTTACGAATTTATCAAATTTAGAACCGTTATAACGCCCTGCATACATCCCCATAGGAATAGCGATTGCATACATAATTACCGCTGTAAATAATGACAGGTTAAATGTATTAAAAATTCTTTCTCCAAGAAGAGTTCCTACTGATTTACCAGTAGTATAACTTAGTCCGAAATCCCCATGGATAAAGTTATTCAACCAATATAGGTATTGATGATACCAAGGTTCATAGAATCCACTCGCTTGACGAATAGCTTCAATTTGCTCTTGAGAGATTTTAGGATTTTCTGCTAAACCACTGAATGGATCCCCAGGCATAAGTTTAGCTAGACCAAACACTAGTACACTAAGGATGAATAACTGTGGTATCATTACTAAAAATCGTTTTAAAACTACTTTCCACATTATACTTCTCCTCCTTTCATTGCTACATAGTGTGTTTCTGTTAATTTCTTAAGTGGATATACTCTTCCATCTTTATCAAAGTAATCATTATAATGTTTTTGATATTCTTCTTCAACAGCTTGTCTTATTTCTTTTACTTCTTTAGCTTTATCTAAGTTAGTACTTGGAATAGCCGCAATAAGACGTTTTGTATAAATGTGTTGTGGATTATTGTAAATATCTTCACGTGTTCCACGCTCTACGATACGACCACGGTACATGATATAAATATAGTCACACATATGTTTAACAACCCCAAGGTCATGAGAAATAAATAAATAACTTATATTAAAGTCTTTTTGAATTTTCTTCATGAAGTTTAGAACCTGTGCTTGAACCGAAAGGTCAAGAGCTGATACTGGTTCGTCAGCTACGATTAAACGAGGATTACATGCAATCGCACGCGCAACCCCGATACGTTGACGTTGTCCACCTGAGAATTCAAATGGATATTTGTACATAGCTTCTTCACCCATACCAACGATATTTAAAAGTTCTAAAACACGTTTTTTTGTATCTTCTTCAGTTAAATTTTCAAAGTTACTAATAGGCTCTGCAATAATATCTATAATACGTTTCTTAGGATTTAAACTAGACATTGCATCTTGGAAAATCATTTGAACATCGCGATTATATTTTAATTTTTTACGAGCTGCTTTTTTAGTAACATCTTCTTCTTTGTAAATAATTTGTCCATCAGTTGCTTTTTCTAAACCTAGAACAACTTTACCAACAGTAGTTTTTCCACTACCACTTTCTCCGATTAGTCCATAAGTTTTCCCAGCTTCGATTTCAAGATCAACTCCATCTACTGCATAAACATGGTCTTTAATTGTATTAAAAAATCCACCACGAATAGGATAATGCACTTTTAGATTTTCAACTTTAAGCATTGTTCTCCTCCCCTTCAAATTCAAAGTTTCTATGACATGTACAACGTACATGGTGTCCTTCTTCTACTTCATGTAGAGTCGGATTGTGTTCGTGATCTTCTTTTTTAACCCAAGGGATACGATCAGCAAAACGACATCCTTGTCTATCTAAAGTTTTTAAAGATGGAACCATCCCTTGAATAACGTAAAGATCATCACTAACATCTTCATCATCAAGTTGAGGAATACTACGTAATAAACTACGAGTGTAAGGGTGTTGAGGGTTTTTAAAGATTTGCTCTGCAGTTCCAATTTCTACTACTTCCCCGGCATATAATACAGCTACTCTATCAGCCATCTCAGCAACTACCCCAAGGTCGTGCGTAATTAGGATAATTCCAGCATGCATTTCTGCTTGAAGCCCTTTAATAAGGTCTAAGATTTGCGCTTGGATTGTTACATCTAGAGCTGTAGTTGGTTCATCTGCGATAAGAACACTTGGTTTACAACTCATCGCCATAGCTATCATTACACGTTGACGCATACCACCAGATAATTCGTGAGGGTATTGTTTTGCACAACGTTCAGGATTTGGAATACCAACTTGTGTTAATAACTCAATAACACGTTTTTGTCTTTCTTCTGCACTTAGTTCTGTATGATAAATTAAAGCCTCTTCAATTTGTTTCCCGATTCTGTGAAGTGGGTTTAATGAAGAAAGCGGATCTTGGAATATCATCCCAATATCTTTTGTTCTAATTTTATTCATTTCATCTTCTGTTAAGTCTAGTATGTTTTTCCCGTTAAAAATAATTTCTCCAGTAGACTTCGTTAGATTTTCATTATGAAGACGCATAATAGTTGTCGCTAATGTCGACTTACCGCAACCACTTTCTCCAACAATAGCCAAAACTTCGTTTTTATAAAGGTCTAAACTAACTTTATCAACAGCGTTAAAATAATCATCTTTGATTCTAAATGCTGTCTCTAGATTTTTAATCTCTAATAGTTTTTCCATTCGCCTATCTCCTTCCAATAACATTCGTCAATAAATTAATACAATTTTAAACTTTATTTCATTTATTTTCTTTTTTATCTTATTTTATTATAAATCATAACTTATTTTGTTATCTGTAACTTTTTTCATTAATCATAACTTTTTAAAAAACTACATAATACTATATTATAAAATTTTTAGAAAAAAAGCAATAAAAAAATAAAAATTTGGCACTAAAAAACTAGAATTTTCTGAATATTTACAGAAAAGCCTCTCATTTTCATATGAAAATTACTCAATATAACAACTCATTTTATATAGTAGAAAAAAATAAAATCAACTTCTAAAGATAATTCTTTGAGGGACATTTTTTATAAGTTGACCTTATTTCTTATTATATTTCTATTATCTTAGTTGGAATTACTGGATCAGTATCCATTATAACTATTTTATTATTACAATCGATAGTTTTATCAGCTTCTAAAACACAATCTATATCCTTGTGTTTTAGAGTCATATCCGCAGCCATACGAGCAAGTTCTTTAGTATTATTCTGTTCACTTAAGTGAGCTAAGAATACATTTTTTGTATTATCTCCTACTATTTTCGTCAAATAATTTGCAGAGTCTGTATTAGATAAGTGGCCCATATCTGATAGTATACGTTGCTTAGTAGTCCACGGATAAGGTCCACTAAGTAGAACATTCTCCTCATGATTACTTTCATAAACAATCGTATGAGAGTCCTTCACATAATCAATCATCTTGTCAGATACATAGCCCGTATCTGTAAGAATACTAACTCTTTTTCCATCACATTCAAATGTATAAAACTGTGGATTAATCGCATCATGACTAACTCCAAAACTATTAACAACTACATCACCAAAAATTTTACTTTCTTCTTTTTCAAAATTAAACTTGAGATCTGAGTTGATTTCACCACATTTCTTCATATTCTGCCAAGTAAGGGCGTTGGCATATACAGGAATATTGTATTTTCTTGCTAGTACTCCTACTCCTTTAATATGGTCAATATGTTCATGTGTTACAAAAATCGCATTTATATCTTTAATATCGCGCTCTATTTGTGCTAAGTTCTCTACTACTTTTTTCCCAGTCAGTCCAGCATCTACCAAACATCTAAAATTATTATGCTCTATATAGATACTATTTCCACTACTACTGCTGGCTAATACCGATAATTTCAAATTGCACCTCCATACTAAAATTTTACACCTTTATATTATACCACTTTTGCAATTCTTTAGATAGAAAGAACTACAATCTTAAACATTCCTAATCATCTCTTAATATATTTTAAGTAAATACTCCTCTAGAATCTTGTAAAAATAGGCTACTCTTGTAAATTGTCAGAAAAATTTAAAAAATTACAAAAAAAGACTTGCATTCTAAAAAGATAATGTGTATAATAAAAACAACAAAACGAGAAGGAGGAACTACAAATGAAACAAACAACAACTTTAAACTCTTGGCAAAACTGGCGTAGATAATGTTGTGTGTATGTTTTTATGACGTAGACGCAACTTTAGTGTACTCTAAAAAGTGTCTATGTCGGCTGTAGAAAAATCGTTTTAAATTTCGCAAAAGGGCCGTATAGAATTCTATACGGTCTTTTCTTTTTGGGGTAGAATAAAAAAATTATACAAATCTTATAAACAATTCGAAAGGAAATAACTATTATGACAAACTTAGAAAATAACTTAAACAACTTAAAAGGATACTTTGGAGAATTTGGAGGAAGCTTCGTACCTGAAGTTGTTCAAAAAGCTCTTGATGAACTGGAAGCAGCTTATGATAAATATAAAGATGATGAAGAATTTTTAGCAGAATACGCTCACTACTTAAAAGATTACTCAGGACGTGAAACTCCACTATACTACGCTGAAAGTTTAACAAATCACCTTGGAGGAGCGAAAATCTACCTTAAACGTGAAGATTTAAACCACCTTGGAGCACACAAACTTAACAACGTTATTGGGCAAATTTTACTAGCAAAACGTATGGGTAAAAAGAAAGTTATCGCTGAAACAGGAGCAGGTCAACACGGTGTAGCTACAGCTGCTGCCGCTGCGAAATTCGGTATGGAATGTGAAATCTACATGGGAGCTCTTGATGTAGAAAGACAAAGATTAAATGTATTTAGAATGGAAATGCTTGGAGCAAAAGTTCACGCAGCTCAAGAAGGAGAAAAAACTCTTAAAGAAGCTGTTGACGCTGCATTCAAAGCATGGATTGAAAATATCGATGATACTTTCTACGTACTAGGATCAGCAGTTGGTCCTCACCCATACCCAACTATCGTAAAAGACTTTCAAAAAGTTATTAGTAAAGAAGCAAAACGTCAAATCCTAGAAAAAGAAGGTCGTCTTCCTGACTTAGTAGTAGCCTGTGTAGGTGGTGGATCTAACGCAATCGGTGCTTTCGCTGAGTTCATCCCTCACGAAGAAGTGGCACTACTAGGAGTTGAAGCCGCTGGTCGTGGTCTAGATACTGATCGTCACGCAGCAACACTTACTCTTGGTACTGTTGGTGTTGTTGACGGAATGAAAACTTACGCATTATTCAACGAAGACGGTTCAGTAAAACCTGTTTATTCAATCTCTCCAGGATTAGACTACCCAGGTATTGGACCTGAGCACTCATTCCTAAAAGATGCAAAACGAGCTGAATACGTAAGTGCAACTGACGATGAAGCTGTCGATGCTTTACTTCTATTAACTAGAACAGAAGGAATTATCCCTGCTATCGAAAGCTCTCACGCTCTTGCAGAAGTGATTAAACGTGCTCCAAAACTGGATAAAGATAAAGTAATTATCGTTAACGTATCTGGACGTGGAGACAAAGACGTAGCCGCAATTGCAGACTACTTAGAAAATAGAAATAAATAATACAAAAACATCGCATACTAGATTTTCTAATATGCGATGTTTCTTTCTCAATTTACACCTTTAGAACATTAAATTTATGAGTAAAAATTACTATAATTAACAAGTTGAAAACATTGATATACCAACTCTTATAAATAGTTGATTATCTACATTAAATTTGCTATAATCAAAATCGGAGAGAGAAGTTAGAGAGTGTAACAACTCTTGATAAAGATGGTAGCTACTTCAATTTGAAAGGAGATGGTGCTATGTCCGCATACACTGAAATCTGGAAGAAAGGAATAGCAAGTTGTCACCTTACGAAATAGTACAAACTATTATTGGTATAAATCTATTGATTGTAACAATAGTTGGAGTGTGCTTAACAGCGTTTAAAAATGACAATAAAAAATAACCATCTTTAACTTTAGCCGGTTAGATGGTTATTAAAACTATCTTATTTGAGCTACCGTCTTTAAAACGGCTCTCTCTTTTATAATTTTATTTTAACATAAAAAAATATATAGCGCAACAAATAATACTAAAACATCGCATACTAGATTTTCTAATATGCGATGTTTCTTTTTTATTATTTTTTGAATTTTTTATGTAATTCTGTATAGAATAATAATCCAACTACAGTAAGCCCTATTCCACCTAACGCTAGAGATGTTTGAGATATCAGAGTACTTACTAAAGTATACACCCCACCTAGAATAGCTATTATAGGAACTATTGGATATAAAGGTACTCTATACGGTCTTTCTAAGTTTGGTTCTTTTTTACGTAGGATAATTACCGCAAGGAATGTTGCTGTATAGAAGAACCACATTACGAATACTAATAAGTCTGTTAACATATCAAAACTACCAGTTAACATCATTAAGAACGCTATTACTAGAAGTAATAATCCCGCATTCACTGGCACCGCACCTTTATTTAACTTCGTCCATACGTTTTTAAATGGAATCTGTTCACTTTTCGCCATTGCATAAGGTACACGAATCCCAGCCATTGAGAATCCGTTAATCGCTCCATATACACTAATTAGTATACCAATCGTAATAATTTTACCACCAATACCGCCAAATAGCTTAGCTGCTACTTCGCTGGCTACAGTTTGATTACCTGCAACATGATCTAATGGTAAAGTCATAAGATAAGCTACATTTATAAGTACATATACAACCATAACAACCGCAAGCCCTAGGAAAATTGCTCTTGGTAAATCTCTTTTAGGATTTTTCATTTCTCCTGCCATACTTCCTACGTTAGTCCAACCTTCATAAGCAAACATCGCAGCAAGTAAAGCTCCACCTAATCCACTAGCGAATGAAATATCTTTCCCCGCTTCTATAGGGAATAATTGCAACGGTTGTGAGTTAGTTTGAAATAATCCAAATCCAATAATTACTATTAATGGTATCAGTTTACAAATAGTAGCTACCGTCTGAATCATCCCTCCAATTTTTCCACCTAAAAAGTTTAGAAACATTAATGACGCTGCCGCTGCAAAAGCTATAGGAAGATGCCATGTCTTATCTAAATTTAATAAATTTAAAACTTGTGTAGAGAATATAACCGCAAGTGCTGCAATCATTGCAGGGAAATAAATTACCGACTGCGCCCATCCTAATAAGAATGCTGCAGTTTTCCCATAAGTTCTCTCTATCCAAACGACCATTCCTCCAACTTCAGGAATAGATGCCGCAAGTTCGGCAACCGTAAGTCCAGCACAAATAGTAATAACACCGGCAAGTACCCAAGCAAGTAACCCTAAACTCATCGTCCCTGTAGTCTTATAAATTACAGCCGCTTTAAAAAACACTCCTGCTCCTATTACCGAGCCTATTACAGTCATAAAAGCCGGCATAAAACCAATTGTTCTTTTTAATTCATTCATTAGATATCCTCCTTATTTCACATAATTATTTATACCTAAATTATAACCTTTAATACACCAAAACCAAAAAGAAAAGACTCAAAATTTGAATTTTTTTAAGTCTTTTCTCTAGTATATTCTCCTATTTCCCAAATAACAATTTGAAGAAGTTTAATTTTTGACCGTATCTTAACGTCGCTAATCTGTATACTCTAACACTCGCAAGTGCCACAAGTAATGTAGTTACAGCTAATATACCATAAGATAATCCTAATTCTTGCATAGATACGTTGCTTATAGCATAACGTGTAAACATTACAAAATATGATGTAAATGGAACATATGATAAAATCTCTGCAAGTTTAGTATCTCCAGTTGAACCCATAATATAGTAGTTTACGAAGAATGCACCCATAAACGTCAACATCGGTAAAGTTATCGCTCCGTTAACATCCTCAATCTTACTAACTAATGAAGCAAATGCCGCGTACATAAACATAAACATTACAAATCCAGTTAGCGCAAATGCTAATCCTACACCAAGAACTTTTAAATCTACATTTTCTATAATGTGTTTGATATTATCACTATATCTAGAACCATTGATTTTTAGACCTGCGAATAATCCTCCAACAATTAAGCCCATTTGAATAAGTACCGCAACCGATAAAGCTAATACTTTCCCTAAAATTAATGTTCTAGGATTTACAGTGACTACTAATAATTCCATAGCTCTATTACTTTTCTCCTTAACTACATTTGTCGCAACTACACTACCGAATTGGACTACTGTCATATAAACGATGAATGTAAGAACATAAACTACTACAACATTTACTACTTGAGTTTGAGCATCAGAATCTCCACTTACGTTCACAGGTACAGGTTGAGGTAGATGTGATTTCACGTTAGTTACTTTATCATAATCTAAACCATTTTGTTTATAGACTAATTTTTCTACATTTTTTCCAAAAGCTTCTTTAAATTCACTACTATCTTTACTAAAGATAGATTGTCTAGATAAATACTCATAACTATCTTTAGTTATGACGATACCTTCATCTAATTTTTTAGCTTTAATATCTTTTTCTAAAGCATCTTTACTATCGTATTTTTTAGCTTCTTTTAGATCATCTAACTTAACATTTACATCTTTTACAACATATGCACTACGATTGAAATTATCATTGCTCTCACCTTTAAAAATGTTACTATTAGCAATCGATGGCACGAATGTTATCCCTATAGCTATAATAAAATACAATGCCATAATAACTTTCGTCGCTTTTTTCGCAAAAAATTGTTTAAACTCAAAATTAAATACTGTACTAAAATTTTTCATAATTACTTACCTACCTGTTCTTTGAAAATATCTTCTAACGAAGGTTTATAAAGTTTGAATTCTTCTATATTAAAACTGCTTCCTGCAAGTTTTGCTAATAGTTCTTTTTTAGCTCCCTCTTCTTTGAAATCAAGAAGCACTCCCTCTGGAACTAATGAATACTCAATACCTAATGGTATAGACTTAAGGTTAGCAAGCAGTTCCTCTTTCTCAAAACCACTAACACTCAAGATCATTTTTCCATGTCCTAGTTGTTTTTTAATATAATCTAGGTTCCCACTTAGGGTAATTTTACCTTTTTCTAGTATATTAATATCCTCACAGAATGTTTCCACAACCGGCATTTGATGAGATGAGAAAATAACAAGTTTATCTTTTTTGATAAAGTCTGTAATTATTTCTTTTAGTTTTGATACGTTCACCGGGTCAAGTCCACTGAATGGCTCGTCAAAAACAAGAATATCTGGATCATTCATAACACTTTGGATAATTTGAATTTTTTGTGCATTACCTTTAGATAATGTTTTTAATGCTTGTTTATTATCCTCTAGTTCGAAGTACTCTAACCATTTTTTCGCTTCTGTTTGTGCAGCTTTCTTCTTCATACCTTTTAGCATTCCGAAGTACGTAAGCTGATCTACTAGTCCAACACCATCGTACATTCCGCGTTCTTCTGGTAGATATCCAATTTTTACCTTACTGTGATCTAAAGGCTTTCCATCTAGTAAAATCTCCCCTTTATCAGGCTTGAATATGTCTAATAGAATTCTAAAACTCGTAGTCTTACCACTACCATTTCGTCCTAAATATCCATTAGCCACTCCACTTTTCGCTGTGAAGTTAACACCTTTAAGAACCTTTTTATTTCCAAAACTTTTCTCTACATTTTTAAATTCTAAAATCATAGCCCTTACCTCATTTCCTAACTTAATTAAAAGTTAAATCCCTTTTTTATTCATCATTATTTTTTATTTCTTTTGTTAACTTGAAATACTTCGGTAAAAACATTCCAAGTCCACTTATACAGTAACCAAATATACCACCTATTAATCCACCTAGTAACATAGCTAACACATCAGGTATTCCGCTATTAATTACCCATTTAATATTAGTAAAATACAATACCGCTATTAGACTTATTAAAATAAACAAAACTACAAATCTTAACAATCTATATTTAACAATTTCTAATTCCGTCTCGGTATCAGTATATATTGGATACGAACTTGAAGTTCCTTCAGCTAGCCTAAACAAATTATAAACTTGAAATTTATGAAGCTTCCAGCCACTTACTTTATAATATTCTTCTATCTCTGGTGTAAAATTTTTATCAAAGATAAATTTATATTGCTTATCACTAGTCTCTGAGACTTTCTTCATTCTAATTGCGACTATAGCCTCTTTATCGTATTCATATCCCTCAGCTGCAAGGCTATTCATTTTATCCGCTACTTTATCATAGCTTATAAATACCGGAACATATTTATACTTCATAAATTCAATCCTTTCTTCTCTTCAAAAATAAATATTTTATAAAGAATGCTATATTTACAGCACTTAGTCCTAAACCAAAGCCAAAAGACATTCCTGTAATAAAATCAATTACTTCAGATTCCATTAAAAATTTATTTATTAAATGTGTAATCAAAGCTATAAGAAAGCATCCTAACATGATTTTCGCATTAAATTTTATTCTATATAACCACATGTAGTCTTTACTCAGATTATCTGTATATAGTGTAGTCGCTGTAGGTTCACCACGTAATACTTGCCAGAAAAAACTATTTCTAACTACTTCCCAACCGTTAAATCTGTAGAAGTCTTTACGTTCTGCATCGAACTTTTTATCGTATACCAATTCGTATTTGTAATTAACTTTTTCTCCTTTTTCTAATAAAACGAAGAATCCAAGAAACTTTTTAAAATGCCAGCCCTCTGCACTATACTTTTCTAATTTTCTCATAATACTTTCATTTGTATAAGCAAATGCATGTATCACCTTATATTTACTCATAACTTCCACCACCTATAAACTTCTTAGCTACATCAAGTAAAAACTGTCGAAGTTTTATATTTTTCTCCAAAACTTCCATACCTTTTGGAGTAATATGATATTCTTTTTTCGAATTATCAATTTCTTTATCTTCTATCCAGCCTACAGAAACCATTTTACCTAAAGTCGTATACATTGTCGCAGGTCCGATAATAATATTATTATCAGTAATTTCTGCCACCTTTTGCATTATTAAATAACCATGAATAGGTTCTGTTAAAACTAGAAGTGTAAAAAATATACTATCCGTTAATTCGCCCGTCTCATAAGGGCTTAACTTTGCCATTTTATCCCTCCCAACCTAATTAGAGATATTCTTTATCTATATCCATTATTGATATATCTATCTTCGATATAATTATATATCCATCATTGATATAAGTCAATAGATTTTTTATTTTTTTTATAAAAAACACTTGCATAATTAATCATTAAAAAGTAATATTTATTCATTCTTGGAGATCGAGAGAGGATAGCAGTAAACTTAGTATGGCGATTAGTGTTAAAAATTTGAATTTCTTTTATGGTTCATCACAGGCATTGTTTGATATCAATCTTGATGCACAAGAAGGCGATACCGTGGTGTTACTTGGACCAAGTGGCGCAGGAAAAAGTACGTTAATCCGTACATTAAATTTATTAGAAGTGCCGACCTCTGGCGAATTGCATATTGCGAATAATCATTTTGATTTGTCTCAAGCGAATAA
>CALHQV010000256.1 GCA_938038035.1 uncultured Gemella sp.
CACCTTGTACATCTGTTGTTTCAGCTGGATCTGCTGTCGGTGTTACACCTACGATTGTTGGAGTATAAGTTGTTTTAACTTTTGTTCCGTTTTCGTCTTCTGCTTGTACTTTAGCTGGTTGTACTTTACCTTTGTACTCTTTGTTAGTTGGTGTGAAGGTTACTTTGTTAGTAGCTGGATCAATTGTGTATTCCCCTACTTTGTTTCCTTCTGGATCTAAAGCGTCTACTGGAGCACCTGCCGTTACTGGGTTACCTGAAGCATCAAGTAGAACCGCTGAGTTAGCTTTGATTGGAACTGATTTTTTCTCACCTTCGATTGTTGTTTCACCTTTAGTGAATGATACTGTTCCATCTTGTGGCTGTCCTTGGATGCCTGAAGATTCCGCTGGTGTTGCTGTTGGTGTGACACCTACGATATGTGGAGTGTAAGTAGTGTTTACTTTAGTTCCGTTTTTATCTTCCGCTTGAACTTTAGCTGGTGTTACTTTACCAGTGTAAGTTTTGTCAGTTGGTGTGAATGTTACTTCACCTGTTGTTGGGTTAATTGAGTAAGTACCCACCTCAGTTACTCCGTCTTCAGCATATGCTGGAGTTGTTTGTCCAGGTTGAACTTCATTTCCTTCTTTATCTAGAAGTTTGTGAGAATCTTCTTTAATTGGTACTTCTGCATTTCCTGCTGTGAATGTAGGAGTTCCTTTTTGAGTTTCACCTTGTACTCCTGCTGAGTCTGTTGGTTTAGCTGTTGGTTCTACAGCTGTTACTGTTGGAGTGTATTTTGTAGTAGCCTTAGCTGTTACATCTTGTCCCTCTTTGTTTCGACCTACTGGTGCTGTTAATGTTACATCAACACCTGATGCAGTTCCTTTGAATGTTGGAAGTGGTTGGAATGTTACTTCACCTGTTGTTGGGTTGATTGTGTAAGTTCCTTCTCCTTCAACTGTTACAGAGTTAACTTCAGCTTTAGTTTTTGGATCGATTAATTTAGCTGGGTATTGCGCACTTGGTGTTACTGGATCTGGTGTTGTACCATTACCATCCTTGTCTACATCAATTGTAAATTTAGGTGTTTTGGTTTGTGCTTTTCCTTGAATATCTGTTGATTTTTCAGGGTCGGCAGTGATTTCTTTTGGTGTTACTGTTGGAATGTAGACAGCATCCATCGTTTTCTTAGTAGTTGTATGCGTACCATCATTGATGTTTTTAAGACCGTTTTGATCTGTTAATGCAGTCCATCCAGTTGATTGGCCATTAGTATCTACAGCACGTAGTACGATACCATCGGCTTTACCTACGAAGTTGGAATCTGGAGTAAATGTAATCCCAGTATCAGTCACTTCATAAGTACCTTGACCTGCTTTAGTGTATGATTTAACTAGATTTCCATTAGGATCTACGATCATTACACCATCAGTTTGTACTTTCTTAGTTGATGCTAAACTAATTGAGTTACGTTGTTCAGTATAGTTAATTTTACCATATGCATTAAATGTAGTCTTACCATTGTTAGAACCTAATTCAGATGCATCAGCTTCAACACGATTAATAAACTCAATACCAATATTTTGTTTTTCACCTTGTTTACCAGTAGTTTCTTCATAGTCTCCACGTGGTGGATGTGAAATTTGAATTTGGTTATCTTCAACTTCCCCTGAGTATGCAATTCCTGTAGGTTTTTCTATTTGTTTTTGGTCTTTTGCGATACGAACACGGAAGTTAGTAACATCTTTACTAGTATCTATTACTTGAGTATTAGAAAATGTTAATTCAACTTCCTGATTTTTACCTGTAACTTCAACAATAGAAGAAGCTTCCCCTTCATCGAATTTACCATTTCCGTTGAAATCGATAAATCCTCGCACGTAAGCTGGTGCCATATCTCCAGTATATCTATCATTACCATTTACAGAAGCAATAACTTTTACTTTATAAGTATTATCTGGAGCTTTAATTAAATGAACTTCTGGTTCACCAGTATCTTTATTATTTACTACATTATCAGGTGCAATAAGTTGATCAACACCTTCATCGGCTGAATCAGTTGCATCATCTGATCCTTTACCGCGAACACGTACTCCATTAACCGCTTCAGGGTCCGCTTTTACTGTACCTAAGTATGGTTGTTGAATTTCTTCACTTCTATCTGTTTGGAAGTTTAATGATTCAGTTCTAATAAAGTGTTCTGCTTCTCCATATGATTCTGGAAGATCTCCGAAGTCAGATAACTTAATACCTATCATAGATGATTGAGCACCACCAGAAATCATAAACATACCAACTTCTGTCGCTCCTGCAGTTGCTACAATTGGAGTCGCACGTGGGGTACGTTGTCCATTACTATCTTGATATCCTCCGAACACTTGCGAACCAAGACCTGCTGTAGCAGCATCTGGTGTTGCAAATAATTTATTAGCTAATGCTTTTTGTAGCCCTGCACTTGCTTTAGTAAATAATTGTGGTCCTGTAACATTATCCATCCTCTTAGAAGTTATTGGATCATACGGATTTACTTCCTGTTCATTACCTAGCATTGCTACTAAATTCCATGGAGTACCGTTTGTTGTATAAATTTCAGATTCTTTTTCTCCAACATCTTCCCCTGTAGTCATTACGATACCAGGTTTAGTAGGTTTTCCATTGTACGTAGCTTCTATATTAAATACTACCCCTCCAATAGTACCATTTTGTTGATTTGATTTATCATCTGTACCTGCTATTGTTACTTTGTGAGTACCTGTATTTATACCAGATACATAGTTATGAGACCATCTAGTACTTTGAGCTGAGCCTCCGATACCATTTGCTTTTTTAAAAACATTTTCTGCGTTTGCATCATATGTATCTTCATTTGCTGTCCCTTCTACACGATTTTTATAAACTTCTGTTGCATGGAACGGTTTTAATTCCTTAACCGTCATTTTAACGATATAACCAGGAATTAATTGTTTTGTAAATACAGAACCTACTTGCAATTGACCATTTGATTTTAAACCTGTCCAAGCTGCTGTATCTGTAAAGTCTAGCCATTGAATTTGTTTCGCTAAGTTTTGGATAGCTTTGTCATCTTTACCTTTATTTAAGATTGGAATATCTCTTAATGAAGAGTAACCGTGATCTTCTAACCATTTTGTACCTGTTTCAGTAGAGGCATCTTTAAGACCTGTTGTTTGTACTTCATCTAGGTTAACAGCAAACTTACCGTCACGGCCGATTCCTGCATTTTTCAATTCATTGTAAACTGCAAGGATAGACTCGTTAAGGCGTTCCAATTGAGCATCTACTTGCTCTTTTGTAACACTCTTATCAGCTAGAAGAGCCTTAGTTTCAGTAAGAACAGCTTGGTTTTTAGCTACTGCTGCTGTAACTGCGGCCTTGTTTTCTTCTTTCACATCAGCCTTAGCAAGTTCAGTCTCAGCCAATTTGTTGGTTACTTCAGCTTCTGACGATACTTGTGTAAGAGCTGTTTTCGCTACTGAAAGAGCTGTTTCAGCTGGAGTTGCTTTCTTTTCAGCTTCTGCTTTAGCTGCTTCTTTTTCAGCCGCTTGTTTCTTATCGAAACCAACAGTATTTGACTCAGTTACAACTGTGCTCAAAGCTGATACAGTCTCTGCTTGTGCATCTACATCAGCTTGGCTAGCATCTAATTTAGCTAGAGTTGCTTTAGCTGTTGCCAATACTTCCTTAGCTGAGCTTACTACTGTAGCATCTGCGTATTTAGCAGTTGAAAGTTTAGACTCCAAAGTAGCAATACTTGCTTCAAGGATTGCCTTGTTTACTTTCTTAGTTTCTACTGCTTTTACTTCAGGTTTTGCTTCTGCAGCTTTTTCAGTTTCTGGTTTTACAGTTTCTGCTGTTTCCGCTTTAGCCTCAGCCTTTTCCTTATCATCTTGACCAGAAGCAGTTGCTGAAATAGTTGTTTCAGCTGATTGTACTTCAGTCGCTGATACCGCACCGTTACCTAGGAACATTAAACCAGCCGCAATCGCTACTGATGCTGCACCAAAACTATACTTACGAATACCGTAACGAATGTACTTCTCCGTTCGAAAATCTTGTTGTTGTTTGCCTTGCATAGACACACAACCTCCTTTAAAATATATTAGAATGTTTAGACAAATAAAGAGCCCCCCTTAAATATTTTTGCAATATTAAGAGTTTAATATTATGAGCGAGAAGTGCTCAA
>CALHQV010000257.1 GCA_938038035.1 uncultured Gemella sp.
ATTATTTGTTTCTGAATATAAAAATAATGTTAAACTTAGTGAAAGTAAGAAAAAAATCTAAGCAGCACAATGCTGCCTAGATTTCATTTCCTATTTTTCTCCATGCCCCAAATTTGACAAAGAGCCATAAAAAATAACTCTCAAGATATTAAAGCTCTTGAGAGTTTTCTTTGTTATTTTCTGATTTCTTTTGTTGTTCTCTTTTCTCAACTAGTTTTGATAAGTAGATAGAACCAACAGTTAATAATATTACTAATAATGATGCGATTAAAAATTCTTTACTAAAGATATTTGTACTAGTCGCACCAAAGTTTAAAAATACTATTGTTCCAGGGATTATCCCTAATACACTCGCTATCATATATTTTGATAAACTGATATTAGTTAAACCATATCCATAATTTATCATATTATATGGTACTAAAGGTATTAGTCTCAAAATTACTAGACTCATCATCAACTTTTCATCACTAACATTAAAAATCCTATCGTGTTGCTTCAGTGTCATTTTTTTCTTAAGGTAGTTTTTCACCCATTCACGACCGAAACGACGTGATATCACAAACATAATATAGCAATTCAATGAAGCTCCAACAAAGGTTAATAAGCTTCCTTCTACAAAACCAAATGCCACTCCTCCAGCAACAGCTAGTATCGGAACCGGAAAGAAAAATACTGGTAAGAACATAAACATTAATACATAAATTATCGGTGCTAGGACACCAAAACTTTGAATAAACTCAGTCATTACTCTCCTCCTATTTAAAGTAAACTGATACTTTTTCTAAAAATTCTAAATCAATATATGAAGCTATTTTTTTAAATGTAGTGTCATCCATCAGCATTTTGTCATTTTCATTATACTGTCTAAATGCCATACTACACCAAGTAACTCCTCTTAGACAATTAAATATTAAATACCTCTCGAATCTCTCTCTGTTGAAAGCTCGGTAATTACTATATTTCTCTAAAAAATCATTAATTTCCCTTTCTGATAAGATAATATCAGTTTTCCAAAATGTTGTCGTCGGTGCTAGAAAATGTGCTAAATCTTGTTCACATTCTCCTATTAATGCCTTCTCCCAATCAATAACATAGCTGTCTTCTTTTTCTTTTCCAATTAAGAAATTTCCTGAATTTAATTCTGTATTTATAATACATGGATTAGCTATACTATACTTTTCAGGTATAAGCGTCAGACACTTTTCTAAAAATCTATTAATATAAGCACTAACTTTCTCATCAGCTTTATCCCAGGCTAAATACTCACCTGCCATCTGTTTACATTCATCAAATATAAGTTGGAATGGATTGGTTGCATTGATTAAATTATTGTCCCCATATGGTGTATTATGAACCTTACTCAATAAATAAGCTGCAATATACATATCTGTTTTGTAATTAAGTGGTCTTCCTTTTAAGAATTCCATTGTTAAGTATTCATACGGCAATAAATCTGTTTTTATTACTAAATCATAAGGTTTTGGCGTAACTCCGCTATCTTTCAACAATTGTAACGTTTCGTATTCATATTCTATTTGATTTTCAAGATTCATCTGGCTCTTCATATTTATTCTGAGAACCTTTTTCAAATCTCCTTCATCAAAGGTAAAGTTAATATTATACTCTCCTGCACCTAATAACTTAATATTACTAAAACCTGTTTCTGCTAATAAAAGATCTTCTTTAGTATCAATATCTAAGCCAGCTTCTCCTAAATAATAACTTAGCTTTTGTTCATTACATACAGTAAGCAAATTCTCTAGAACAGTGTTATCCCCATAACTTGGAAGATCGAAAACTTCTTTAATAGCTTTTTTCATACCAATTAAGAAATATCCTCCGTCTATACTTGGATTTATAACAATATCATACTCATCTAATTTTTGAAAAGCAGTATGAATCATATTTTCTTGAAGATTATAGATATCTGAACCTAATAAAATCACCTTATCACTAAATTTTAGCTCTTCTTCAATTGAGTTATACATTTTATCACCAAGTGTTTCACCTACTTGATAAGAAAATTCTCTATATTCTAAAATATTCTCCATCACTTTATCATCAATACTTTGACCATCATGATAGACTGCTATCTCTTCTCCACATTCTTTTAAAATATTATAATTTTTTTTCATTAATTTCTTTTGTATTTCCACAGCAGTATCCGGAGATACAAAATCATACAACCTTGTTTTTGTTGTACCTATCTTCGGTACTCTTGTAAAAAATATTATTCTATTTTTCATTTCTGAAATTTTCCTTTAATTTAACCTCTAAAATTATTCTAAATTTACGATCGATAGTACATATAAAAAAGGGAGACTCAATAACAATATCTCTAATTGAAATTACTATTTTGAGTCACCTTTTTACTTTATATATTAGTGTTTATGTCCAGCATGATCATCTTTCTTTTCTGCAGAATGAGTATGTCCAGCATGGTCTTCTTTGTTTTCTGAAGAATGACTGTGTCCTTCATGTCCCTCATGTTTCTCTGAACCTTTTACTGCATCACTTGGATCTTTACAACAGTCAGCAATTTCAAATTTATAACTAAATTCTTTAGTTCCGTCAATTGCATTAAAGACATTTTTATATCCTAAGTCAATTAGTTTTTGAGCTACCACAGATGAACTGTTTCCAGTATTACTATAAACATATATAGGAACCTCTTTATTCTCAGGTAAAACCGACTGTAAACTATCTAATTTGTTTACATCGATATTTTTAGCCCCTGCACCATGTCCTTTTTCAAACTCAGCTTTATCTCTTACATCTAAAAATACATTATTTGCTGCAGTATCTAATAATGCATCCTGGAATTTACTTCCACTTAGTGACGTATATTTTACAAGATCGTAGCTAAAATCTTTTATATTTTGAGCTCCAGATACATCTTTAAATCCTTGTTTTGTAAGTTTATCTATAGCATCTTTAGTTTTATCAGATTTATCACTATAAACGACAACTTTTTTCTCTCTCCATTTACGGATTTCTTCAATACTCTTATCTAATTTTGATAATGGAATGTTAATTGCGTGTTTAAGGTGACCTTCTTTATAAGACGCTTCATCCCTAATATCTATAACAAGATAGTTTTCTTTTTCCTTATCATCTTTTTGAATTTTGTTTAACTCCTCACCTTTTAATTCTTTTGCAGATGAAGTAGTTGAACATCCTACTAAAGTCAATGATAACACTGCTGACATACTTACAGCTAAAAGTTTACTATATTTCATTTATTTTTCTTCCTCTCCTTATTTAATAAAAGACAAGGTGGTAATCAAATTTCTCATACATTTACGTAGAACCCTGTCCTTTATTAGTATAACTTAAAAAGCGTTTTTTTTCTAATAAATTATATTATTTTTTACTCATTTTTTATAATATTCTCTTAAAATTTGTATTCGTGTTCTTTAGCACCATCAAAAGCATTGTATACATTTGTGTATCCTAGTTCTACAGCTTTTTGGGCAGCTTTAGATGAACGATTACCACTATAACAATATGTGTAAACTGGTGCATTTTTATCTGCTGGTAATAATGCCGCTAAATCTTTATCGATATTTTTTACATCGATATTTTTAGCTCCAGCTACGTGCCCTTTTTCATAGTCTTTTGCTTCACGAACATCGATAAATGTCCCCTCTTTTTTATCAATTGCTGCTTGGAATTCATGAGCAAGTAAAGTAGTGAATTTAACTATTTCATAGTCTTTATAATCTTTAACACCTTGGGCATTAGAAACTTTTTTGAATCCTGCTTTTACAAGTTTATCAGCAGCTTCTTTACTTTTTTTACCTGTATTACATATTGCTACTACTTCTTTATCTTTCCATGCACTTAAATGCTCCGCATGTTTTTCAATATCTGCCAATGGGATATTAATAGCGTGTTTTACATGCCCTTCTTTATATTCATTAGCATCCCTTACATCGATAACAAGATATTTTTCTTTTTCTTTATCATCTTTTTCAATTTTATTTAATTCTTCACCTTTCAACTCTTTTACAGCAACAGTTCCATTATTGCTAGTCGAAGTATTATTTGAAGCTGAAGAACACCCTGCTAAGGATAAAGATAATACAGCAGCCATACTGACAACTAATAATTTATTCTTTTTCATAAATTTATCTCCTTTGTAATAGTTTTCATAAATAGTATAACAAATTCAATAAATTCAATCAACAGCACTTCCCAAGATAACAAATAATTATTTTACTTTTTACATTGTATTTTAATTTACATAAAAATATAATAAAGGCTATAATTCACTAGTAATTATAGCCTTTATTTAACACCTTATTTTTTTTATACTTTTGTTATATTCAGAAAAATAATAATATTTTTTACAGTTTATTGGTTTCTAACTCTGTAAAAAACTGTATGATATTTTTAACTTTGTATCCAGTGTAATTTTGTAACTCATCATCAAAATGCCATTTTCTTTCTACTAAACAAGTTTTCATTCCTAGTTTATTTGCAGGATTTATATCATGATGTAGCGAATCACCAATCATCATAGTTTCACTAGCCACTATATTTTCCTTCTCTAAAACATTAATAAATGCTTCTACTTTGGGTTTACTAATATGGGTTTCACCCGAAATATACAGTTTAAACAAATTTTCTAACCCTAACTTAGCTAACTTCTTCCTCTGTTCACAAGATTTTCCATTAGTTAATAATATCATTTTATATTTTTTACTTAAACGACTTAGCCATAAATTTACTTCTTCATCAGGTTTTATTGATTCTATTATAAAATCAAACTGCTTCTCATAATAAATATTACAATCTTCTTCAGTAAGAATAATTCCAAATTTCTCTAAGGTTAGCTTTAATCTTTTATTTCTGATTTCTTTTACCTTCATATTCCCCTTTAAAACCTCATCAACTAGCATATTGTTGATAGCTTTATAGTGTTTGAAAAACTCTTCATAACTTGCTATTTTGTCATATTCTAAATATTCATATACCAGTTTGTTAGATTTTTTCCAAATAGTACTAAAATCATATAAAGTATTATCTAAATCAAAAATTAAATTTTTTATCGTAGACATC
>CALHQV010000258.1 GCA_938038035.1 uncultured Gemella sp.
TGGTTGAATGTCTAAGACCAGTTCATCAGGTGGATCTTCAAATTATTGCACCAGCGTTTAAGAAATATTTTCAACAGAATCAAATTCATTTACACAAATTATTTTATTATGCCCAACTATTTAAAGTAACTGATAAGTTACAATCTTATACGGAGGTGCTATCTTAATGTTTCTTAAAACAAAAACTTTAATAGTTTTAGAATTAGGTTGATAGCTTATGAATAAACAGCTATATTTTTTGATTATTAAATTTTCAAAAATCTAATATATAATTAGTTGACATTATATGTTGTAAGTGTTATAATACAGACGAAAAGGGTTGCTTAGGGAAGGAGGAAAAATTCGGAAACTATATTTAGAGCAATTCATGATTTTATTGTTAACTGTAACTGTAACTGTTAGTTTTAATTATGAAAGGTGAACAGTCATGAAAACAAGTAAAATTATCCTATCTGTCTTAACTATAATTATTAGCTGTAGCTTAGCCTGCCCTGTATTTGCTGATTGGGTATCTGGAGGAAATTGGAGTTATGGTGGGTATCATGATCCAAGTAATTGGGGAGCATTCTCAAACTATTTTCACGATTATAAAGATCATTGGTCAAGTGTAACTCGTTCAAGAGATAGCAAATCTGATGTTGGTCGTGCTTCAGCTCATTATACATCTGAAGCGTTTATAAATACAAATTTCGGGGAAGTTGTATACTTTGATTATGGTTTTTGATTACTGATGTTTGACCTAGAGAAATTTTTTCTCTAGGTCAAATTAGAAAGAGTAAAATTATGAAACGCTTATTTATTCTTTTTTCGAATCTTCTTATCCTAATTTTTTTACTATGGATTTCCTACTCTTCTTCAGATTTAATTATACATCAAAGCCTGCCAATGGTTGGAGTGCATAAGCAAGAAAGAGAAGTTTCACATGAACAAGTCTTTCAAAAATTATCAGATTTAGCTAATGAATCAAATAGTCTAATAGGTCGAAAGATTCAAGATACTGACGAAAAGGGAGATGTTACTTTCACCTATGAAATATATGGTTCGAAAGAACCTCCTGTTGGTATTATGGTTGCAACCGAATCGTCTGCTAGTAATAGTAGCTTATTAATGAATTACTATATTTTATCTGGCAATCTCAGTCTTGATAGACTAAATAACCAGCTTCAGTCCTTGGGATTCTCAGATACATTTGTAAATAATCCGAATGTTTTATCTACTTTTATTACTTTTATGGGTAATGGAGCTCAGTCTCTTGCTTTTGTAATTTCTATTTTAACTTTTTGCTCATTAACTATAATACAAAAAACTAGAGAGATGAAATCAGCAGGAATAAAATATATATCTGGATTAGATTTGTATAGTGTTTTTGGTAAATCAATTTTAGATG
The DNA here is from genome assembly GCA_938038035.1 of uncultured Gemella sp. Taxonomy (GTDB): domain Bacteria; phylum Bacillota; class Bacilli; order Staphylococcales; family Gemellaceae; genus Gemella. Next base: position 1,388 of record CALHQV010000258.1, read on the forward strand.
ATGCTAAAGAGTTAATTCTTGCTACTTTTTTAGGTATTTTATTTGGAACAGCAGTAATTTTCTTTTTCAAAATTACTACTTTTGCATACTTAATGGTTAGTATGAGTTGTTTCATCTATAACTTTTTATTACTACTAATTTCAATAATACTAAGTTTCTTATATACGCTCAGTATTAAGACAGTAAATTTGATTAGTTTGGTTAAAGGAAAATTACCACTAAGAAGGATTCTTTTTTTACTATTTTTGGGTCAGTTTTTTGCTATTATTTTGATTTCATTAGCTATTCACAGAACAAGTATTTATGGTAATGTTTTGCAACTTCAGCAGTCTGGAAATTATGCATGGGAACAACAAACTAATTGGATAACTATTTCCACAAATAGAGAAAATACTTCTAAACTCAAGAACGCAGAGACAAGAAAAAAGATACAAGAAGATTGGTCATCTCTTATTGAAAGTGGAGTAAGTAAAGGTGCCTTGCTAGTATATCAACATATCTCTCATTTTACACCAGATGGTTTTGCAAAAAATCCTCGAAAAAAGGAATTGATGTCAATAAATGATTATTATCCAGAAGCTAATAGTTTGTATGTAACCCCTAACTATCTTGACATTCAAGATGTAGAAGTAGGTGAACATGTCAAAAAAGAGATTGAAAGTTTTGGAGAAGGAGATTTTGGTCTTTTATTGCCTGAAAAGTTAAAAACTCAAGAAGAACATTATCGTCAAATGTATGAAGAATTTCTAACTATTCAGGAAGAAAAGGAAAATTTTCCTATGAAAGCACATATTTTCTATACTTCGAATAACCAAAAACGTTTTATTTATAATATTACTTCTCTATCCTATCAACAATTTTTAACAGATCCAATTATTGTTGTTATACAACCGAAGAATTTTGGGAAACATTGGAATCCTTTCTTTACTAACAGTAATCATTATATTTATTTTAATGGTTTAGATGAAAGTAAGAAACTAATTACTGAACATAAACTAGAAAAATACGTGAGTCAATATGATTATGCTTATAAAAGTTATGAATCTTTATCACAAAAAATACGAGCTGAAATCCTTGTAACTATTTCAGGAGGAATATTTGGAATTATTACTTCTATTTTATTGTTCAATACTATGAGTTTTCTTTATTTTGAAGAATTTAGGAAATCAATTTTACTTAAAAAAATCATGGGGCTAACTTTTTTAGAATTACATCAAAAATTTCTTATTTTCCAATCAATTGTTTTAATAATAGGTAGTATAACAAGTTATATGATGACTAAAGAAATTTGGATATCTATGGTAACTCTTCTCTTTTTTGCTATCAACGCTTGGTTAATTCTTTTATATCGTTCCTCTAAAGAGAAAACTATAGCAACGATAATATTGAAAGGAGCATGAGATTATGATTGAAATTAAACATTTGACAAAATGTTTTGGTAAGCGTGTTGTATTCAATGATATAAACCTAAATCTAACATCAGGGAAAGTTTATGCCTTAACTGGAAGTAGTGGGTGTGGTAAAACGACATTATTAAACATTATTGCAAAACTAGAATCCTATGATAAGGGAAAAATCCTGTATAAAGAGAAAGATATAAATACAATAAAATCAACTCTTTTTTTTCGAAATGAGCTAGGATATCTTTTTCAAAATTTTGGTTTGTTAGATAATGAAGATGTTTCTACTAATCTAGATTTAGGATTAATAAATCGTAAATGTAATTATAAAGAAAAAGATAAGTTAAAAAAAGATGTATTAGAAAGAGTTGGTCTAACTCATATTCATCTGGAACAAAAGATATATGAATTGTCTGGCGGTGAAGCACAACGTGTTGCTTTAGCGAAAATCATTCTTAAAAATCCACCATTAATACTTGCGGATGAGTTGACTGCATCGCTCGATCCTACGACTTCACAAGGAATTATGAAATTATTATTAGATATGAAAAATGAAAATCGTCTAATCATCATTGCAACTCATAATCCCGATATTTGGAATCAAGCAGATGAAGTTATAAATTTAAATCAATTATAGTTACAGCCAATAGATATCTTCTATATTTTAAAGTTATTTTATCTGAATCCGTAAAAGCAGTTCAATCTTGTACTGCTTTTTTCTTTTACGACTTACGCTGTTTGGTTTCATGAGTAAGCTCTCAAAGTGAACTAATAACAAATCATGAGAAGTCATAGTGATGAAATTTTTGTAACGGAAGTAGAGCATCTTCCTGGTCAATTTATTAAAGTTTATGAAGTTGAACGAGTTTTGGTTGAATGTCTAAGACCAGTTCATCAGGTGGATCTTCAAATTATTGCACCAGCCTTTAAGAAATATTTTCAACAAAATCAAATTCACTTACATAAATTATTTTATTATGCCCAGCTATTTAAGGTAACTGATAAGTTACAATCTTATACGGAGGTGCTATCTTAATGTTTTAAAATGCGAATAATTTTAATGTTGAAAATAAAGTCAAATATTAATTTCATGAATTTAATAGTGGAGAATATTTTATGAATAAAAGTAAGGCTGGACAAAAACTCAATTTGAGGAGAAAACAAAGCAAATTTTTCGACAATAAAACGCATAATATCAAGGATTACAACACCCGGATACTATGCGTTTTCTAATTTTAAAGACTTTTGCCCAGTCTCACCTTGTTAAGTAAATATAACTCAGTCTTGTTTCATGAGGTGTAGTTCACAGAGAGCTAGTTACGATTTATGACTCCAAAATGTTTTTACCTTCTTTAACACGCCAACGATAATCCGATAAAATAATATCTTCGAGGGAGTAGCTAGCTTGCCAGTCAAGATATTGTTTAGCTTTTGATGCATCTGCTAGGACGCTGGCTGGGTCACCAGCGCGTCGAGCAACAATTTCGTGTGGGATTTTTTGATTCAGTAATTCTTCAGCAGTTTTAAAGATTTCTTTGACGGTATAGC
>CALHQV010000259.1 GCA_938038035.1 uncultured Gemella sp.
GTTTACATTTTTAGGAGAGTATTACTTCGCAAAAGTTGCACATAGTATAGTTAGAGATTTACGAAATGATAGTTTTGCTAACTTGCAAAAATTAGGGATGTCTTACTTTGATAAGACTCCTGTAGGTTCTGTAGTATCTAGATTAACTAATGATACACAGGCTGTTGCGGATATGTTTGGAACAATTTTCTCAAGTTTTCTAAATACAATACTTATGTTTGTAGTAACACTTTCTGCGATGATTGCTTTAAGTTGGCAATTAACAATCTACATGATACTATTTATCCCTGTAATGGTAGGTTCGGTATACTTATATCAGAAGCTTTCTAGTAGATTAGTAGAAATTTCTCGTGCGAAAATTAGTGAAATGAATACTAAATTATCTGAATCTATAGAGGGTATGAAGATTATCCAAGCGTTTAATCAGGAACAGCGCCTAATTGATGAATTTGGAGAGGTTAATAATGAACACCTTCGTTATTACACTAAATCATTAAAAGTTGATAGTTTATTATTAAGACCAGCTATGGCTTTATTTAAAGTACTAGCATATGGTGTTATCGTAATGTATTTTGGGCTAAGTTTTGAAAGTGCTGGATTTACAGCTGGGATAATCTATGCGTTTATTCAATATACGAACCAGCTGTTCAATCCATTAATTGAACTTATGCAAAACTTCTCAATTCTTCAAACTTCTATAATTTCAGCAGGACGTGTTTTCACATTAATAGATAATGAAGAATATGAACCAGAGCAAAAAGAGAGTGACCATAAAATTTCACGTGGTGATATCGAATTCAAAAATGTTAGCTTTTCTTACGATGGTAAACGTGATGTTCTTAAAAATATTTCGTTTAGTGTTAAAAATGGAGAGAGTATAGCGTTTGTAGGTGCTACTGGTTCTGGTAAATCTTCTATCATGAACCTATTCTTAAGATTTTATGATTATGATAGAGGAGAAATCTTAATTGATGGAGTTAATATTAAAGATTATAGTTCTAAAGAATTAAGAAACAGTGTTGGATTAGTACTTCAAGATCCATTCTTATATCACGGAACAGTAGAGTCTAATATTAAGATGTATAATGAAAGTCTAACAAGAGAAGATGTTATTGAAGCGGCGAAGTTTGTTGATGCACATAATTTTATCGATAAATTAGAAGATAAGTATGATAGCTTAGTTACAGAAAGAGGTTCAACGTTCTCATCTGGAGAAAGACAACTTCTAACATTTGCTAGAACTATAGCAAGTAAGCCGAAAATTCTTATTCTTGATGAAGCTACTGCAAATATTGACTCTGAAACAGAAGAGTTGATTCAAAATTCTCTTGAAAAAATGAGAAAAGGTAGAACGACAATAGCAATTGCTCATAGATTATCAACGATTCAAGATTCTAACTGTATTTACGTGTTAGATAAAGGTGAAATTATTGAATCTGGAACACATGATGAGTTAATAGCACGTAAAGGTAATTATTACAAAATGTACCAACTTCAAGCAGGTATGTTAAATAAATAGATTTTAAACTAGAAGTGAATAAAGTAGCTTCTAGTTTTTTTTATAGAAATAATAAATTTATATATAG
>CALHQV010000260.1 GCA_938038035.1 uncultured Gemella sp.
ATTTTAAGATATAATATTTGATAACCAAAAACAGTTTAAATTTTGAAAAGGAGACTCAAAATATGAAAGAAAATATTACTATTAAAAAGTTTACCATGAACGTCCTTAATGGTATCGCATTAGGAACAGTACTTTGCTTAGTCCCTGGTGCGTTACTTGGTGAATTACTAAAATATATAGGAAAGCTCTATCCATCACTTGCGTTTTTATCATTATCAATAACTATTTCCAATGCTATGATAGGATTAGCTTCAGGAATAATAATCGGATTATTCTTTAAATTTACACCTGTACAGAGTGTTTCAATCGGATTAGCTACATTATTTGCTAGTGGTTCAATTATTCCAACACCAGATAAAACAGGACTGATGCTAAAAGGTTCTGGGGACATTGTTACGATGATTTTCACAGCTGCACTGGCTACAGCTTTCATACTGCTGATCGGAGATAAAGCAAAAAACTATGCTGTAATTATATTACCTCCACTTACATTAGTAATTATCGGAGGTATTGGTAGATATACACTTCCATTTTTCTCAGGTGCAACAAAATTACTAGGAGATGGAATTAAGCATTTACTTACTTTACAACCGATTATCCTTACTATTCTAATCGCTATGATATTCGCTTGTCTTGTAGTATCACCTATTACATCAGTAGGAGTTGCTCTAGCGATTAACATAGAAGGTATTGCCTCGGGTGCTGCAAACCTTGGAATTTGCGCATGTGGATTTACCCTTGCAATCGCAGGTTGGGCAGTTAACTCTAAAGGAGTTTGCTTCGCACACTTTATCGGATCACCAAAGATTTCTATGGCAAATATTTTCGCCAAGCCAAAAATCATGCTACCAGTTCTTTGTAGCGCAGCTGTCTCAGGAGTATTCGCCGCCATATTAAATATCCAAGGAACGCCAATGAGTGCTGGATTTGGATTCAGTGGTCTAGTTGGACCATTAGCTCATCTTTCGACTACTGACGGAAGTGCTTTAGAATTATTAAAAGCAACTATCGTCTTCGTAGTAATTCCAGTAGTTTCTGGTTTCTTCTTCGTCAAATTATTTACAAAGATTGTACCGATTATTAAACCAGAAGATTACAAACTTAACTTATAAAATAATATACACGGATGTGACTCGACAAAATTTTTTTTCTAAAATCACGATGTTCGAGTCATTTTTTTATAAGATGTAATTCATTAAAGCCTTGCATAAATTAGTCTCA
>CALHQV010000261.1 GCA_938038035.1 uncultured Gemella sp.
TGCAAATGGTGCTATTGATATTCCACTTTACCTACTTGGAATACTTCAATATCTACCACCTACAATGCAATTTTTTATAGGTATTTTTGTCTACGGAGAACAACTTAGTATTCAAAAACTTATTTCATTTGCGATAATTTGGATTGCAGTTATTGTATTTTGCTATTCAGCAGTTACCTCAATGAAAAAACAAAGCCTAATAAATAAAAGTCATCAAAAATAATTTGATGACTTTTATTATTTGAACATAAAAAAACGGAATTTAGAATTCCGTTTTTTTTCTTTTAATTATTATGCTTCTTTTCTAGTACCTTGTCTAATCATTGAGATACCTGTTAAGATAACAACTGCAATGATTACCCAAGTAAGCACTTCTAGTGGCATGCTCTTAACTAATGTGTAAGCTACAGTAACCCCTATAACTCCCCCAATAGTAATAGCTATAGAACCAATTCTAGTATAGTTCCCTGCTCTAATGAACTCTGGAGAACCAATAGCCATTAATCCAGCACAAGATCCCATCATGATTGGGAATGCTACTAATGGACTTAGACCTAGCATGTAAACCATAGCCATACATGGTGCATATAATCCTACACCAGCCATCATAAGTGCTCCAAGAATGAAGTTACCTACAATACCAATAACAAGTTTAATACCTGTTAATCCTACTGCTGCGTTACCAGCTCCAAGAGCTTTTAACCAACCAAGTTGACCAGAAGCCATTAAGAATGCAGTTACGATTAAACACACACCCATAACAAGTTGAATTTTTTTCTCAGGAAGTTTATTTACTATTCTCGCACCTACTAATGCACCTGCGATAGCGGCTGCGATCATTGAGAATAAAGTAATACCCTCAACTTTAACCCCTGTTAAGAATAATACTGCTTCCATAATAACTGGTACTGTATGAGCTACGTTTAATGTACCTGGAATTTTTTTATCAGTGTCTAAAAACTTAGTAACTTTGAATAATAATGTTGTTGGCGCAAAACTTCCGATACCTAATGTATCAAAGAAGTCAGTTACTAATCCGATGAAGAAACCAAGAACTGGGTTTTCTTTTCCTAAATCATCTTTGTGCTTAACTACGTCCATTACAAATGAAACTAAGAAGAATACTCCTCCAGCTCCTAATATTACTAATAATACCGTTAATAAATTCATATTGTCTACACTCCTATCCTAATAAGAATCCGTAAGTTAATGCATCATCTGGATCATATACATAGTTACTGAATCCTAAGATGTATCCAGAACCAGTAATTTCTGGGATGATTGCATCAAAGTCGGCTAATTTTCTTTCTTCTACTATTCTACCTTTGAATAAAGTACCTAAGATACTTTCATATACGAATGGTTCACCTGGTTTAAGTTCACCTTTAGCGTATAATGTAGCTAATTTAGCTGAAGTACCAGTTCCACATGGTGAACGGTCAATGTTACCATCTCCGAATACTACAACGTTTTTGTAAGTAGCTTCTGGGTGAGAAGGTTTGTCATAAATTTCAACTAAGTCTACAGATTTAATGTGTGATAATGTTGGGTGTTGAATTTCAACATTTGCATTAACTGCATCACGGATTTTAAGACCAGCTTCTTTTAATTTAGAAGCATTTTCTGGTTTAACTTCTAAACCAAGTTGGTCTGCAGAAATAATACAGAAGAAACTTCCACCAAATGAGATATCAAATTTAACGTGTCCTACTCCTTCTACATCAAGTTCTACATCGCGTTTGTATAAGAATGATTCAACATTTTTGAATGAAACTTCTTTTACTTTAGCTCCGTTATCTTTTAACTTAGCTGTTGCATAAATAAGTCCAGCTGGTGTTTCTACTACTACATCTTTTTCAGTAGCACCTTC
>CALHQV010000262.1 GCA_938038035.1 uncultured Gemella sp.
TCACTCTTGATAAGTATTTATATTCCTTTTATCAGCATAATTGATTTTAATATACTTTTTCTAATTTGTCAAACAATAAAGTAAAAATGATAGAGTAAAATCAATATTCAATATTGTATTTACTTCTTTCTTGGAGAATTTTTTCTTTTAATTTCTCCGCTTCTTCAATGGGCAGATAATCAATCCATAATTTACTATATATTCCTGTTATTTGTATATTAGCCAATTTAAACTTATTTAAAATTGGTCCTGTATGTATCGTAACATCTTGGATAGTATTATAAGGCAAAGTTTTTTTACTCTTAAAAAATACTCCCTCGACTTCCGATACTCCCATATCATCTATCTCATAAGAATAATTTCTAATTACTAAAGACGGAATAACTAAGGCCACTATTGCATATATTGTTAATATCACCAATATACCTAAACCAAGAAATTTATAATTTATTTCAGTTTTAAAATAATCATATACACTTTTACCAATAACTGGTGATAAAAGAACTAGAGCATATATTCCAAAGTGTATTCTTATATATTGTACGGATCTCTGTGGTAAATTACATGATTTTTTTTCAAATATTCTACTCATAACCTACCTCCGAAACTATAAAATCTCTTTCTAATTTTTCTTTGTATCCTCTATCATAATATTTCAACTTAATGTCTGAGTTTACTCCAATAGAATTTATTGATATATGAGCAAGATTTCTTTTACTCATAAAATAGTTCGTCCTACTATTAATTGTTCCTACTTTTTTCACTTTAATAAATTCTGTTATTATTGTCAATTGTCTCATAAACGTATTCTTAAAGTAATGTCTATCATAAGAAAGCTCGTTATATTTCAACATATAGTTTTTAACTAAAATACTATACGAAACTAAGATAAGATAAAGAGCAAGCGAACTCAAAACTTTATACTCTAGCTTGAAATCAATATTAGCAAAGTACAATATCGCAAATGCTATTATCGGTAGAGGGCTGCAATTAAACAAACTCCAACGATACAATGCAATTCTAGCTTTTCGTTGTATTTTCTCACTTTCTAAACTCTCATAGTACTCTAAATCAATACCTAGATTATTTTTCACAAAATTTTGTGCAAAATCTTTTTTTACTAGTGGTAAGACATCTATCGTAGATTTTTGCTCACTTAAATCTTCTGATACGTTATTAGTCAAGGTTTCAACAGATAATTTCGCAAGTCCGAAGAAACGATAACGCAAAGGATATATCAATTTTACACTTTGAATTCTGTCAATATCAATAACTAATGATTTTTTATTTAACAGACCATATTTACACAGTAAATTATTATCTTTTGTCGTAAGGATAAAGTTATGATATTTTACAATCGTATGAATAATTGATGCAATTACTACTAAAATCATGAAAATTCCAATTATTATAAATATGGCTGTTATGTTGCCTGCGACTGATTTAGCATTTTTTTGAAGAAGTTCGTCAAAATAAGCTTCATTGTCGAAGAGATATTTGAATACATCTCGAATCTTACCATTTAATGCTAATATTAGCCCTAAAGCTGCAAAGAACCTAACCCTAAGTAATCCATAAAATACAAGATCTTTAACAGATAATCTCAGTATTTCTTTTTGAGACTCCTGTACTTTTTCTTCTTGATCTGAAGCTATATCTTCAGATGTATCTTGTTTTAATTCTCTTAGTATATCAATTAAGTTTAATGCGACTTCCTTCTTCAGAGGTTTTATCCTAATTTTACCTCCAACAAGATTAATATCCACCGAAAGCAGATTAAATACTTGGTACAATACATTAGAACTCATATCAATCGATTGGATATTTTCAAGGTTTATATTTTTTGTTTCTTTATTTATTATTCCTTTTGTGTAAATTAGAGCCCCATCACGTACTTCATAACTTTTTAAGAAATAATCAAATATACCTATTACTATTAGTAGAAGAAATCCTGCTAAAACTAGTAAATAATATTTCAAACTCTGCTCTCTTAATGCCAGCACCATAAAAATACCAAATAATCTAAATCCAGTAATTACAGAATCCATAATAACCATAGGGTGCACTCGACTTTTTTTAATATTCTTCATCTTTATACCTCCTATAATTAAGATTGTTTTCAAGTATTGTTAACAATAGGTTTTCTAACTGTTCTACGTCCTTTCTAGAAACATAAAATTTTAGTTTTTCCGAACCGGTGTTTATACTAATCTTATAAATATTGAACTTTTTCGATATTAAATTTTGTTTAATTGTGTAATCTAGTATATTCCTAAGTGGTGCTACTTTCTCTAACTTAAAGAATGTGTATATTGATGTTGAAGCTAGTTTAAAGTGTTCATCTGTAATTTCAAAAAATGTATTGTACTCATATTTATCTCTTAGCATTACAACTATAACATGATTTAAAAATACTAATCCTAATAGAATCCATAATATAATATAGACATCTACACCATACACTTCTTCAAAACCAGTAAATTTGAAAATCACAGAAGCAACCACGACACATGTCAAACTTATCACCAAAATATTAAAGAATAAATAATCAACATATAATCTTCCTATATATTTTCTCATAAAATCCCTCCCTATTTTAAAAATTAATAATATAACTTTTAAAATTAGAAACCGATAAGATTTAAATCTCTTTCTCTTTCAATCGTAGTCTCATCTCCATGCCCAGGGTAAACTATTTTAGCTCCATCAAGCTTAAATAATACATTGCCTAATGAATTTTTTAGTGCATCATAATCTGAACCATATAAATCATAACGACCAAAACCACTTCTAAATAACGCATCTCCTACAACAATAAACTTACCAAAATCAAACGATACTCCTCCTGGAGAATGCCCTGGTGTTGGTAATACAGTGAAACTTAAACCAGCAATTTCGTATTTTTTATTTTCTTCAAATTCAAACTCTGCTGGATCAGTCATAGGCGGCCTTCTTAAACGAAACAGTGTTGAACCGTTAAAATCCGGATTTTGTAACCAATCACGTTCATGTCCTGAAATATACACAGGCACTCCATAGTGTTTTCTACACTCATCTAATGACATAATATGATCAAAGTGAGCATGCGTTAATAATATTGCTTCAATTTTTACATTTAATTCTTCTATCGTCTTTTGTATTCTATCGAAACCTTCACCTGGATCTACAATAACTCCACGCCCATCTTTATATACTACATAGCAGTTCTCATCTACCATATCCATTACTATTCTTTTAATTTCTGCTTTTGCCATTTTCTCAAAACCTTTCCATAATTATTGTTATCTATATTTTATCTTATTATCATATT
>CALHQV010000263.1 GCA_938038035.1 uncultured Gemella sp.
CAACTAGTAAAAGATATTAAAGAATTAAAAGCTAAAGTTGCTACTGTTGAAGTTACTCCTGATTTAATGGTAACTGGAGCTGTTGACCTACTTAATGAAGTTGCAACACAAAAAATTACAGGTGAAGAAGAAATTTACTCTCACACTGACCTATACGACTTTAAAGCTAACATCGAAGGTGCTGAAGAAATCTTTAAGATTTTTAAACCTTTAATCGAGAAAAAAGATAGTAAATTGGCTAAGGATTTAACTGAAAAATTTGCTACAATTAATAGCTTATTAGACAAATATAAAACTGACGAAAAGCACTATAAACTATATACTGATTTAACAAAAGAAAATACTAAAGAACTTTCTGAAGCAGTAACAAAATTAGGAGAACCACTTTCTCAAATGGGTGTAATTTTAGACGAAGAGGCTAAGTAATATGGAAGAATCTGGTAAAAAATGGATTGACAAAAAAATAACAAGGCGTGATTTCCTGAAAAAAGCAGGAATGACTGGAGCCGGTGCAGTTGTTGGAGCTTCTGCTCTTGGTGGATTTTTCGCAAACAAAGCTGAAAATAACCGAGCTATAGCTGACGGAGAAGAAAAAATCACATTCTATGGTAAACACCAAGCTGGAATTACTACTCTTATGCAAAAATGTGTTTATTTTGTCGTGCTAGATTTACACTCAACTAAACGTGATGATGTAATCGACATGTTTAAGGAATGGACTAAATATAGTGAAAAATTAATGAACGGTGAACTAGTTGAACCTGCTCTTAAAAACCATTATTTACCACCAAAAGATACTGGAGAAACGGTAGGGTTAAATCCCTATCGTTTAACTCTGACATTTGGAATTAGTCCAAGTTTCTTAAAAAAAATGAATTTAGAGAATAAAAGTCTTGAAGAATTTAAAGACTTACCTCCTTTTGCTAGAGAACAGTTAAAAGAAAAATATACGGGTGGAGACATTTGTATTCAAGCATGTGCAGATGATGAACAGGTAGCCTTCCACGCAGTACGTAACTTAGTTAGAAAAGCTCGTTCTACCGTAACTATGAAGTGGAGCCAATCAGGTTTTGCCGCTATTGGTAATCGTCTTGAAACACCACGTAATCTTTTTGGCTTTAAAGACGGTACTGCCAATGCAACTAAAGAAGAACAATTTGATAAAATTGTATGGTGCGATAAGGACAACTGGATGAAAGATGGTAGCTACATGGCTGTAAGACGTATACAAATGCACCTTGAGACATGGGATAGAACAAGTCTAAACGAACAGGAGAATACCTTCGGAAGATATAAAGATAGCGGTGCTCCTTTCGGAGAAACTGATGAATTCGCACCAATTGATCTTAATAAAAAAGGTCCAGATGGGAAGCCTTTAATTCCCGTAACTTCTCACGTTCACTTAGCACATAAACCTGGTGTAGAATTATTAAGACGTTCATATTCTTATTCGGATGGTATAAATGAAACTACAGGACAATTCGACTCAGGTCTACTATTTATCTCATTCCAAAAAGATCCAAAACAATTTATAACTATCCAAAATAGTCTAGGAAATGAAGATAAAATGAATGAATATATAACTCATATCGGTAGCGGTCTATTTGCATGTTTTGGAGGAATTAAGGAGGGAGAATATATTGGCAAAAAACTATTTGACTAAAATAATTTTAGCTTTTATTATTCTTTTCAGTTTTAGCTCTCCGTTTTTAAAAACTATTGTAGCAAAAGAATCATACAGTAATCTTTTTATAAAAATTACCGACGCTAATACTGCAATAAAAAATAACGAACAAGATAAAGCTAAAAAATTAATCGAAGAATTTAAAACAGAATTTGAAGCAACGAAGAATTCAGATTCTGAAGCTGGAAAAAAAGTTAAACAAACATTAAAATCAAATGATATTAATGAAGAGCAACTTAGAGAATTGTCAACTGCTCTACTTGCTTTTGAAAATGAACAAAATCCTTTAGACGTCGAAGCTGAGAAAAAAGCTTTTAAAACGAAACTTTACCCTGCTTTTGATAAATTAGAAAAAGCAATCGACACTAAAGATGTTGAAACTATGAAAGCAGAATATGTTAAATACAATGCTGCTTGGGTACGTAATGAAGGTATCGTAAGAACACTTGAACCTGCTTACTACGGAAAAGTAGAAACAACAATGTCATTTCTACGTAGTTCTATGGAAGTTGAACCTTATGACTATCAAACTACAAAATTATATTTAACTGATTTAAAAACTTATCTAGATGATTTCCTTGCTGGGAAAAAACTAGAACAAAATTCAGAGGTTAAAACACTTGAACAAGGGATAAAACTTCTTGAAGATAGCCTTGCAGCCTTTAAAGATGGAAATAATAGTCAAGGTTCACAAAAAATGAAAAAATTCATAGAAGTTTGGCCTGTTATTGAAGGAGAAGTTCGAACACGAAACGCTTCACTATATACAAAAGTAGAAAGCGAAACTCCTATCATTATGGTTAAAGGTAACGACCAAAAGTATCAAGAACAACTTAAAAACTTAATTACAGAGCTTTCTAAAATTGATACGAAGTCTAACTATACAGCATTAGATTCTATGCTAATTTTACTTCGTGAAGGTGTTGAAGCATTAATTATCGTCTTATCTTTAGCCAGTGCATTAAAAGCTGCTAAACAGAAGAAAGGGTTGATCTGGATTTATGCGGGGGCCTTAGTAGGTATTCTTTCTAGTATACTTGCAGCTGTTATTTTAAAATACTCATTCCCTGCTCTATCATCTGGTACTAACCGTGAAATCATCGAAGGTGTAGTTGGTATCTTCGCAGTTGTAATGATGATAGGTATCGGGATATGGTTACATAGTAAAAGTTCAGTTAAAGCATGGAAAAAATATATGGATACAAAGTTAAATCTAGTACTTTCTACAGGAAGCTTTATATCTATGTTCACACTTAGCTTCTTGGCCGTATTTCGTGAAGGTGCCGAAACTATTTTATTCTATGCTGGTATTATGCCATTAATTTCTACAAGTAACTTACTAATCGGAATAGCTCTTGCTATTGTCGCTTTAATAATTATCGGTATAATTATGGTTAAAGCTTCTGGCAAATTACCTATTAGCAAAGTATTCCTAGTTCTATCTTGGTTAATATACATTCTAGGATTCAAAATGCTTGGAGTAAGTATACATGCTTTACAAATAACTGATATGCTATCAAATAACATTATAGATTACTTACCTACTATCGAAATTTTAGGAATCTACCCTAGTTTTGAAGTAATCATAGCTCAACTTATCTATATCATTGTTGTAGCAATTAGTATATTCTATGAAAAATCTAAAAATAAATAGGTAACTAACGATGAAATATGGAGATAAAGTTTCTACCGTGGATCATCTAACCGAACTTAGAAAGAGACTAATACTAAGCCTTGTGTTTTTTATTGTCTCTTTCATAGTGAGTTTATTATGGTCAGCGGATATATATAAATTTTTAACTAGTAATTTTAATAATAAATTGATTGTTCTTGGACCTAATGATATACTATGGATATATCTAACTCTTGCAGGACTTTGTGCCTTTACATTTTCAATACCATTTATTTGTTATCAAATCTGGGCATTTATAAAGCCTGCATTAGAAGAAAGAGAAGCTCGTGCATTACTAGCTTATATACCGGCAGTATTCATTTGTTTTTCAGTAGGATTAGCATTCGGGTTCTTTTTAGTAACTCCTGCTATCTTAAATGTGCTTCTTTCTATCGGAGATGATTTATTCAACACTCAATTAACAGCACAAAATTATCTATCATTTGTCATTAATACGACAATACCGATAGCAATACTTTTTGAGTTCCCTGTTATTGTTGCATTCCTAACATCATTAGGTATACTAACACCTTCCTTCTTAACTAGAAATAGAAGATATGCATATTTTATACTAATTGTAATAGCAGTAGTCATTACACCTGCTGACTTTATAAGTGATATCGTTATGTCAATACCATTAATTTTAATTTATGAAATTAGCATTATTATTAGCAAGTATATTTACAACAAAAGAGGTGAAAAGTAATGGGATTTTTACGTGATATAGGAGCTCCTGGAGTTATAGTACTTATTATAGCTGCTCTAATAATCTTTGGCCCTAAACGTCTACCTGAACTTGGAGAATCAATTGGAAAAATGTTCACATCATTTAAAAAATCAATTTCGGGATTAACGGAAGAGGAAAACTCTGATAAAAAAGAAAATTAAAATTAGACTTTACAATATGTTTTAAGCATATCTGTAAAGTCTACTTTTTTTATATTATTTTTCTAACTCTGTTAAATCATATGGTGTTTGTTGATAAACTTGGTTTAACCAGTTATGATAAAACAAGTAAGCCACCCCACGCCATCTATTTTTAGGTGCCTTCGTATCATCATTTCCTGGGTAATAGTTCACAGGGACTTCGATTGGAAGATTACTATTCTTATCACGTACATATTCATTATGAAGTGTATCTGCATCATATTCAATATGTCCTGTTACAAAAATCTTTCTAAGATCTTTAGTCGCAGCTATTAATGTCCCAACCTCTTCTGATCTCGCTAATACATCAAGTTCAGAAATAGTAGGTAGTTTCTCTTCTTCTATTTTTGTGTGTCTAGAATGCGGAGCTAAGAAAGTATCTGTAAATCCTCGAGTTAGTGTATGATTTTCTATAAGAACATCATGTTCAAAAACTCCAAATATCTTATCATCTAGTTGTTCTTTTTTGACACCAAAATGATAGTATAAACTAGCCTGAGCTGCCCAACAAATATTTAATGTTGAAAAGACATGAGTCTCACTCCATTCAAAAATACTATTCAGTTCTCTCCAGTAATTTACATCTTCAAATTCTAATTGTTCGACAGGGGCACCTGTAATAATAAGCCCATCATAGTATTTATCCTTTACTTCATCAAATGTTTTATAGAATTTCTCTAAATAAGACTGAGCTGTATTTTTTGCGATATGACTCGTCGTATGAAGAAATTCTACCGTGATTTGAAGCGGAGAGTTTCCTAAAAGTCTTAGTAATTGGCGTTCAGTTTCTTCTTTTTTAGGCATTAGATTTAAAATTAAAATTTTTAGTGGTCGTATATCTTGATTTTTAGCTCTATTCTCTTCTATTACGACTACTCCCTCTTCTAATAATTTATTCTTTACCGGTAATTCATTTTGAATACATATTGGCATTATTTTATCTCCTTAACTGTTCTTTATCTTAAATAAAAAAACTCGCCACTATTACAAGTTAATGCAATAGGGACGAGTTTATCGTGTTACCACCCATGTTTATGGATATAAATATCCACCTTAATCGGTACGTGTTCATACCGCTGTGCAATATCGCGCACTGACGTAATTACCTATTAGATAATTATTACTCCGAGACCATTTTCAATTACATTTCTACTTACTTTCTCACACCCACCGAAAGCTCTCTGTTTTGAATCAATTATAATCTACTTATCCCTTCAATGTTTTACATATTAATTTACTTAATAGTATAAAGAATTTAACACTATTTGTCAATAGAAAGCGTCTCAAAAATATAAATCTCTTAGATATTATTTTTGAGAACAAATACTAAACTTATTTATTAAACTCTATAAGTTCGAATTTATTACCATCGTATTCAAGAACGCTAACTGAAGTATTTACAATAACTCCACGTCCTACTTCTTTGATTCCTTTTTGAGTTAGGAAAGAGCGAATTAAACCACCATGACATACAGCTAATATTGTTTTTTCCGGATGCTCTTCATATTTTTCCTTAAAGAATGCCTCCACTCTATCAGCAGCCTCAGAATCCAGTTCCATTCCTCTCGTTTCTCCAGCCTTAAGACCAGCACCGTACTCAGCAAAAGAAACTCCTTCATACTCCCCGTATGACTTCTCTATTAATCTTTTATCTTTAATTACTTCTAATTTTTTATTATCTTCACTATTTGAATTATCTAGCATATATCTGGCTGTATCGTACGCTCTACCTAAGACACTACTGTAAGCTATGTCAATATCATAACCTTCAATTTTCTTGCCAGCTGCAATTCCTTGGCGAATTCCTTCTTCATTTAAAGGAATATCAGTATGCCCTTGAACCAGTTTATTTTTATTGTAATCTGTTTCTCCATGTCGTGCTAAAATTATACGCATATATTCTTCTCCTTTATTAAAAATAAGGGAGAAACTTATAGAAATTGATTTTTATTAAATCACAATCTCTAAGTCTCCCCTTGTTTTACCTATATATTAAATTTCTCTAATATGAACTCTTGTCCATCATAATGTACCACATTTAATGCAGTATTGTTAATTAGTATATTTGACTCAGGATATAGTCCTAATGTTCTTAAAAATACACGAATTAACGCACCATGACAAACCACTAAAATTGTGTCATCTTTATGATTTAAGTATTTTTCATTAAAAAATGAACTAGCTCTCTCATAAACATCTTCATCTTTTTCTACCGACTCTAATCCTTGTTCAGATTCAAGTGCAGAAAAATACTCTTCAAATGTACTACCTTCAAAATCTCCAAAGAATTTTTCGATTAAACGCTCATCGGTAGTTATCTCTTTAGAAATATTTTGACTATTATTAGAGTTATCAAGCATAAGTCTTGCTGTCTCTACTGCTCTTTTCAAAGGACTACTAAATGCATAATCGATATTGTGATCACTTAGCTTTTCTCCCGCAGAAGTCGCTTGATTTCTACCCGTTTCATTTAATTCAATGTCACTATGACCTTGGATTAATCTATTTTTATTATAGTTTGTTTCACCGTGTCTAACTAATAAAATTTTCATATCACGTACCTATTCAAAAATGAAATCCTCATCTTCAATTGATTCAACATTCATACTAACTACATATCCATCACCTTTAACACTAAAGAAGTCGTGGTTCTTAGTATTTGTATTCATCGCATTTTCAATAATTGGATTGATTTCTTTATCTTCGAAGTATCCAGGATATCCTAAATTAGCCAATGCACGGTTAGCATTATATTCAACATAGTCTTTTACTTCTTCATATAAACCAATTTCATCATATATATCTTTAGTATATTTCAACTCATTCTCATATAAATCTAATAGTAGTTTATACATTTCTTTTTCAGCACGTTCTTGCTCTTCTTGAGTAAGAGTTTTAAAGATTTCTTGAGCATCAAAACCAGTAAAACTTCCGTGGATAGTTTCATCTAATAAGATTTTACGAATAATTTCTCCAGAAGTAGTTACTTTACCTTGTCCTGCTAAATATAATGGATAGAAGAATCCACTATAGAAAATATAACTCTCTAAGAATACAGACGCTACACGAGCCATGTATAAATCGTATGTTGGCACTTCTGGTTTAAATAATCTCATATAATAATCTTCGATTAATTTCGCTTTAAATTGAAGTTCTGGATTACTTGGAACCCATTCATCTAGTAAATAGTCTGTTTCTTGTGAAGGAATTAAAGATGTAAAGATTGTTGAATAACTTTTCGCATGAATTTGCTCCATCATTCCCATAAAGCTGTACACAGCTTGTTTTCTCATATCTTCAGTATGTAGAGATACAAGAGGCATACCTTTATCACCTTGTTGAGTATCAAGACCAGTTAAACCAGCTAATACTTTTTTATAAGCTTCACGTTCTTTATCATTTAAATCTTCGTTCCAGCTCTTAATATCTTTTGATACTTTAAACTCAGTATCAACCCAAAATTGAGCAATATTTTGACGCCAATACATAAATGTTAAATCATCTTGTTTATTCCAGTTTACAGCTTTCATAATTAGTAATTTTTCCTCTCTTTTCTATATAG